>CAYGTG010000070.1:0-15405 GCA_964352485.1 uncultured Nannocystaceae bacterium
GGCGAGTTCTTCGTGCAGGTCACGCTGCCACGGGACGCCGCCCTCGAGCGGACGGCCGCGGCCCTGCGAACGATGAGCGACGCGATCGCCGGCCTGCCCGCGGTCGAGCGTCGCTTCACGCGGGTCGGCACGATGAGCTCTGCGGGCAGCGCCACCGGAGGCACCAGCGGCGCCCACCTTGGACAGCTCTCGGTACGTATCGATGCCCCCGAGGAGGAGCGCGCGTCCATCGAAGCGGCGCTCATCGAACGCATCCGTGCGGCCAACCCGGAGCCCGACGCCACGCTTCAGCAGGGCCGGCCCTCACTCGTGAGCTTCGCTCCGCCGATCGAGCTCCTCGTCTTCAGCGAAGAGCCCGAGCGCTCGATTGCGCATGCCCGGCGCATCCTTCCCGAGCTGCGGGCGGTCCCGGGCCTGGTCGACGTGGTCCCCGACGATCTCGACGGCCGCCCCGAGGTCCGGGTCCTCTTCGACCGCGAGCGCCTGGGTCGGCTCGGCCTGACCGTGGACGCGGCCGCCAGCTCGGTGCAGCGCGCCATCCAAGGCGAGGTCGCCACGAAGATGTACGCAGCCGACCAGCAGCTCGACGTTCGCGTGATGTTCCCGCGCGTCGACCGAAGCAGCGCCGAGGATGTGGCGAGGATTCAGGTTGGCATCGCGGGGGACGTGCCGGTCTTGCTCAGCTCCGTGGCCGAGGTGGAGCCCGCGCGCGGGCCTTCGGAGATTCGCCGCATCGACGGTCGCCGAGGGCTTCGCATCTCGGCCCAGGCGACAAGCGTCGACCTGGGAGCCCTGGCCAGCCGGGTGCAAGAGGTGCTCGATGCCGCGGACGACGACCCCTCCGTGTCGGCCGTGCTCGCTGGCCAAGCCGACGAGATGTCGGACTCGATCGACAGCCTCCTGCTCACCTCCGCGTTGTCGGTCTTCCTCGTCTACGTCGTGATGGCCTCGAGCTTCGAGAGTCTGGGCCATCCCATGCTGATCCTCGGCACCGTTCCGATGGCGCTGGCGGGGGTCGTCCTGGCCTGTCTCGCGACCTCGACACCGCTGTCGGCGATGGTGGGCATCGGTGTGATCGTGCTGGGCGGCATCGTGGTGAACAACGCGATCGTGTTGATCAACGCGGTCAACGACCGCCGCGGGGCCGGGCTCGCCACGCCCGAGGCGCTGATCGAAGCGGGCCGAGTGCGGGTGCGCCCGATTCTGATGACCACGGCCAGCACGGTGCTGGGGCTGGTGCCGATGGCGCTGGGCATCGGTGACGGCGCGGCGCTCCGGCAGCCGCTGGCGATCGCGGTCATCGGCGGGCTTGGGCTCTCGACGCTGCTCACGCTGGTGGTCATCCCCTGCGCCTATGCGGTGCTCCCGGGGCGCGTTCGTGACGCGTGGCGCCCACGCCCAACTTCCGACGACCCGACCGACGTTCGCGAAGACCTCGAACAACCCTCCGCGTCCCAGGATGCCGTCCCTCAGGAGGCGGCCCCTGATGATGCGAAGGCATCGGGCGAATCCGAGACGACGCAGGCATGAGTCTGAGACTCTCTGCCCGACTACAGACGGTCGCCGACCTGGTGCTGCGAGGTCACCCGGCAGCCGACATCGGGTGCGACCACGCCCAGCTCGCGGAAGCGTGGGTCCGCAGCGGTGCCGTCCCGAGTGTCATCGCCTCCGATGTGCGGCCGGGACCGCTCGAGCACGCACGCACCCGACTCGCGAGGATCAGCGCGGTCGAGATTCGACTCGGCAGCGGCTTGTCGACACTTCGGCCCGGCGAGGTCGCCACCGTTGCCATGGCTGGAATGGGAGGCGCCTTGATGCTCGAGCTGCTCGAGGCCAGCGCCCAGGTCGTTGCCACGACCCAGCGTGTGATCCTCCAACCGAACACCGGCTGGGAGATCATTCGGCGGGCCTTGGCGGCGCGCAACATCCCGCTCGAGGCGGAGGTGCTGACCGAAGACGCCGGACGCCTATACCTGACGCTGGCCTTCGATCCTCGGGCGCGCTCGGCAATCTGGGATGAGGCCGACATCGTGCTCGGTCCCCAGCTTCGGCGCGATCGCTCCGAGCTGTTCGCACGCTGGGTCGAGCACCGCCGCACGCATCTGGGCACCTTGCGCGAGCAGCTGAGCGCCGAGCTCGGCGCGACGCACCCTCGACTGGCCGCCCTCGCGGCCGAGCGCCAGCGTCTCGAGACCGCGCTCGGCCTCCCGGCGACTCGGTGAAGCGATCGGTGTTGGCTGCCGAGCGACAGGTCGCGAGTCTCGAGTCGGCGCTACGGACGTCCCTCGCCGAGGACCGCTGAGCATGCGGCGGCAAAGCGGGCGTCCATCGTGGCCCCGTCCTCACCGGGCGTGGGGCCGATCCGCGCCCAAGCGACGCGCGCCCGTTCGACCTGGTGCTGCGGTCCGCGTGCGTCGTCCTGGACGCCCAAGGCGTTGCTCACCAGCGCGGTCTTGAGTTGCTCGGCCAGACTCTGGGGCTCGGCCTCGGTCCCGGCGAAGGCCTCGACGCGCTCGCACAACTTGGCCTTGCGGCGCAGGGCCGTCGCGGGGTCGAGTTCGGTGCCCGCGAACGCGGCCGGGTCGGCCTCCAATGCACGGGCACAGGCTTCTCGGCAGCTCGAGACGAGCGAGGTGTCCTCGAGGTTGAGCACCACCGGCCACAGGCCCGCGAGCGCTTTGGGGCTCACATCGCCCGAGGACAACGTGGCTGCCGCTTCATCCCGCGCCGCCGAGATCCGCTCCGCCTCGGCTGCGCGCCGCTGCGCCTCCATCGTGTCGAGCTTCCGAAACACACCATCGCAAGCGGCCTTGAAGCTCTTGTAGAAACGGTCGGCGTCCTTGCGTGGCACGTGTCCGATGTCGCGCCACGCCCTCTGCACGGCCTTGGTGTCTTCGGTCGCCCTTTTCCAGCTCGCCTCGTCGACGATGCCCTCGAGGAGCGCCTCGACCTTGTCGATCAACACCTGCTTGCGCTCGGCATTCTTCGCCATCTCGTCGGCGACGCCCGCCAACGCTTCCTTGCGGCGCGCGAAGAAAGCATCACACGCGCCGCGGAAACGCTCCCAAACCTTGCGGTCTTGTGAGCGCGCGACCGGCCCGATCGTCTTCCAGGTGGCCTGAAGCTCCTTGAGCGCGGTGGCCGTGGCGGCCCAGTCGGAGGAGTCTTGCAGCGACTCGGCGCGCTCGCACAGCTGCTCTTTGAGCATGAGGTTGGCGGCGTGTTCGCTCTTCACCTTGACGTAGACCGCGTCACAAGCGGTCTTGAACGCCTCCCACAGCGCCTGCGCCTTGGCACTGGGCACGTTTTGGATGGCCTTCCACTCGTCCTGCAAGGCCCTGACCTGCGTCGCGAGGGCGGCGGACTCGGTCGTATCCATGCCCGCCTGGAGCTTCCGCGCCTGCTCCACGAGCGACTTTTGCTTGGCGCGGGTGGACCACTCGCGCCACTTCTCTGCCTCGGTCAGTTCCTCGACACGCGCGACGAGGGCCACCCGGGCCGGTTCGTAGCGTGCCCACAACGCATCGCGGACCTGCGGGCTGGGCAGGTGGGTCGTGCGAGAGAACAGCGCCGCGGTGCGCTTGAGCAGCGCCGCCCCGTCCCGCAACGTCGTGGTCTCGGGAGCCTTCTCGAGCTCATCGCAGGCCGTCTCGAGACGCGCCTGGTTCTCGCTCGCCTGCTCGGCCAGCGCCTCCGGGCTCGGCTGGGGCTTCGGCTCGCGCGCTGGCCTGATCGACGCGGGCTCGCTGCGGGGTTGTGGACCGTCCTCGGCCAGGGCAGGACTCGACTTGGTCCGTGCTCGTTCGGCGGCCTCCCGCTCTCGTCGCGCCCGTTCGGCCGCCGCCCGCTCGGTCGCCTGAGCCTCGCGTGCTGCTTCCCGCTCCCCGGTGGCCGCCTCTTCTTTGGCGCGCTGCGCCCGTGCGATGGCCTGCGCCTCGGCATACACCGGGTACCCGCGATCGAACGCCTCCAGCGTCGCACTCAGTCGCTCGCTGAGCGCCGGGTCCGGAGCAGCGAGCCGCGCCCACGTGTCGCGAACCGCAGCAACCTGCGCCGCCCGTTCAAAGGCCCCATCGGCCACAATGCCCTCGATCGCCTCCACCAATCCCAGCTGCTCGGCATGCCAGTGCCGAGTGTCCACGTCCGCGGCCGGAGCCTCCTCGACCCCGGGAGCCAGGACCTCCAGCCGCTTCTTGGCCCGATTGCGGACGCCCTTGTTCTTGCCCTGCATGACGACCGAGGCCAGCGCCTCGAGATCCTCCAACTGCTCGATCGCCGCATAGGCAGCGTCCTTCGGATTGCCACCCACCGCGAGGGCACGCAGACTTGGCACGTCGGAGATCTTTCGCAGCGCCTCGAGCCGGAGCTCCGGGGCGCTGGCATCCCGCACGACATCCACAAGCACCTTGGGATCGCTCAGCCGAGCGAGCGCGGCGCGCTGCACCTCAGTGTCTTCCGCCCGATGCAGCACGCTGACGATCTGCTTGGGATCCGACAGCCGCGACAATGCCGGCTCGGCCTGCTTGGCACTACGGGCCGAGGCCGCGGCCTCCACCCACAACGCCGCGGCGCGCTCCCCCGCGAATACGCCGGCCTGCGAGGCGTCGACTCCGGCAATCGACGACAACACGTCAGGGTCGACGAGCTTCTCGATCGCCGCGCAACGCACCCTCTGTTCCGCGTCGGTCTGCGCAATCTCGACGATGATGTCCATCGCATCCGCTCCCAACGCACGCAGCGCCTCGATGCGAACCGCGGCCTTGCTGTGTTTCCACTTGGGACGGAACAGGTCGACGAAACCCATGGCCGATGACCTTAGGTCCGCCCTCGGCGGTTGAGCAACTCACGTTCGACGACGCCGGCGTGCGTTGGGCCAACGTGTCGCACAGAGACGAAGCGCTGGCAGGGGCGCGGGCTCGACCAGATCACTTAGTCACAAGGGACTCCGGGAGACGACGTAGCTGCACAGCTTGCCCTCAGGGCAAGGCTGTCGCAATTGTCGCTCGCAGCCTGCGCGATATCGCCCACCCCTACCCGGGCGGCAGCAGCTCGCGACGCTGCCCCTCCAGCTCCTGAACGAACTCGTGCGCAGCGACGGTCTCATCGTGCTCGCTCCCCAGCGCGGCCTGGCGAATCTCATGCGCCCTGCGGGCATGCTCGACGGCTTGCTCGGTCTCCTGCATCACCGCCAAGACCCGCGCGAGCGCAAGCTCGCAAGAGGCCACGTGCGGGTGGGCCGGGCCGAGTTGCGCGGTGAGCGTCTCGAGCGTGGGCTTGAGCAGAGCCCGCGCTTCATCGTGACGGCCCTGTTTGGAGAGCAGACTCCCAAGGTTGAGTCGCGTCAGATTGGCAGGTACGGGGTCCGCCCCTGGTTGGCTCTCGGCGAGCGCGAGTTCCCGTCGGCGAACCCGCTCGGCCGCGACGAGATCGCCTTCTTCCTGCTCAATCGACGCCAGTACGGACAAGGAGTTGATGAGCTGGGGGTGGTCGGGGCCGAGGACGGACTCCTGGATGGAGACCGCGCGCTCGGCCGAGGTCCGTGCAGGACCGAAGTCGTTGAGCTCCAGCTGGAGGTTCGCGAGGTTCACGAGCCCACGCGCCATCACGGGATCATCCGGTCCGACGGTCTTCTCGAGGATGTGGATCGCCCGTACCAACTGCGCCTCGGCGTCCTCGACATCGCCCATCATCGCCGTGACCGCACCGAGGGTGAGCAGCGACTTGGCAACGTCGACGTGCTCGGGTCCCAGAGCACGCTCGCGAATGTCCAGACCCGCTTGCACGGCCTCGTGGGCCAAAGGCAACCGGCCCATCCGAGCGTAGAGGCCCCCGATATTGTGTTTGGCGACGGCGATCGTGGGATGGGAGGGACCGAGGTATTGGGTCTGAAACTCGAGGGCGCGTTCGTTGCAAGCGATCGCATCGTCGTACCGACCGAGCGCAGAGTAGACGCTGCAGCGCGTCTGCAACGAGACGACCGTCTTCGGATGACTCAGCCCGTACTCCGCCTCGTCGAGTTCGACCGCGCGATCCATCTCCTGCTCGGCGAGGCGTGGATCCCCCGCGTCGGTCAACAGCATCCCGCGCAGCCGATGGATATCGCCGAACTCCCGGCCGAGCCGCGTATCGAGGGCTGCGGCGATGTCGATCCAGCGAAGGCCGTCTTCGGGGCGAGAGCGGTCGAGACCGAGAACTCGCGCGAGCCCTCGAGCGGCTTCTGAAGCGAGGCTGGTGCGGCCACTTGCAAGCGCGAGCCTGAACGCGTCGCGATAGCCAAGCTCGGCCTCGGTGAGGTGCCCCAGGTTGTACTGGCCGTCCGCAAGCGTAGCGCGGGCGAGCGCTTGCAGCCCCGCCTGTCCGATGGCCTCCGCCTCTTCCAATGCCTCGGTCGCGAGTGTGACCACCCCTTCGTAGTCGGCGACGACATAGCGCCGTCGTGCCGCTTCGATCCGCTCCCGTACCCGGTCGACGGCCTCGGCTTCCCCCGGGTCAGCCGGTGCCTCGAACCCTTCATGCAGTGAGACTTCGTCGACACACAACGACACCGCAGGGAGGTTCGCCGCGACGACGATGCCGTCGCGAACGATCGCGGGCGTGCCCTGCTCGAGTTCGGAGACCAGGGTCTCGAACTCTCGCCTTCGCGTCGCCAGGCAGTCGGCGGCCAGCTCATTCTGCGCGGGGGTGCGCTGCTCCACCTCCAGACCGTCGGTGCACACACTTTGGCGCAACGTCTTCCACTCGCTCGCGTACCGATCGAGCACTGGCACGACGCGTTCGAAACTCTCCCCCGCATACGAAACGCCGCTCCGGCGAAACGCTTGTTCGACGTTTTCCCGTTCGTGCGCGCCCCAGACCTCAGCAAGGACGGAGGCCTCTCGTTCGCACTGCGAGACCTCCCGCGAGTGCTGATACAAGCGCGCCCCGCTGACAAGCCCAAGCGCGCCGACGACACCCCCGAGCACGAGCAGTCGCCGGCGCGTCCTTGTTGGATCGCGCCGCAGCAGCACCAGCAACGGAGCCATCGATGGGAAGCGATCCGCGGGGTCGGTGGAGAGGCCACGCTGCCAGCCTTCGATCACCGCAGAGGGGATCGACAGCGTCGTAGGTTGGGCACGTGGGGCGCCGCCAGTCACGGCGAGCGCGAGCGATCCTAGATTGTCGCCCTCGAACGGAAGCTCGCCGTAGAGTGCCTGATACAGCGCCACGCAGAACGAGAACTGGTCTGTCCTCGCGTCAACGTCCGCACCGCTCCACTGCTCCGGGGCCATGTACATCGGCGTTCCCACGAGCGCGCCCTGCACGGTCACCGGATTGGAAAACGAGCTGGGCGCGGGCTCAAAGGATGTCTGCGACGGCTCGAGATCCTCGGAGTTGTAGACGCTTGGGCGAGCCAGCCCAAAGTCCATGACCCGAACCCGCCCGTCGTCGCCGACCATCACATTGTCGGGCTTGAAGTCACGATGAACGAGGCCTTTGTCATGCGCCGCGGCCAGTCCTTGTGCCGCCTGAACGAAGACCCCCAAGATCGCGCGAACAGAGCGTTCTTGGTCGGCGAGCCATTGGGTGAGCGTCCGGCCTTCGATGGACTCCATCGCCAAGAAGACTCGTCCCTCGTGCTCCCCCACATCGTGCACGGTGACGACGTTCGGATGGGACAACCGAGCCATGGCCTGCGCCTCGCGAAGCAGTCGCCCGCGCGAGTTCGGTGACCGGCGGGCGGCTGGATGCAGGATCTTCAGTGCGATGCGGCGGTCGAGCTTGGGATCGTAGGCGGCATGGACCATGCCCATGCCGCCCGAGCCAAGCATCCCCAGCAAGAGATATCGCCCGATGCGGCTGGGCGCGGGCTGCTCGGCGTAGGGACCGTCCGGCTCCCCATCGCTCTGCCGACCCTCCTGGGGATCACCCTCCTGGGTGTCCTGAAGGTGGGGCGGCCCGGGATCGACGCCGGCGACCGTTTCAGTGCCGAGCGCGGGTGTGTCGTCGGTACCGACGCGCGGCCCCATCCCTCACAAGGTTAGCGAAATGCCACCCGGTCCACGGGCTTTTATTGAGGGCCGAAAAAAACTGCCTTTCAGCGGCGGCTTCCGATCCCAATCGCGGGTGCCCACGTATCGGGTGTTGTGTGGTCGGAACCGACCGCCATTCACCCCATCAACGGAGCCAGGGACCGCCGATGAGCATCACCGACCAAGAACGCCGCGCACTCGACGAGCTGTGTCGGATCCACAACATTCGGCCCGCGGTGGTGCAGCCGAACCAAGCCCACGCGTTGGTGATCCTGACCGCGCTGTACAGCAACCTCTCCATCGAGAACGACAACGAACGGCGACGGCATCGCGACGGCATCCTGCGCGAGACCGACCGCGTCTGGGGACGAGGGGAGTTCTTTGGCCGAGTGTCGGGGCACATCTCGCACATGATCGTGCAGCCGGCCTGGTACGGCGGGAGTCGATCGAACGCCGAACTCACCCGAGAGTTCAACATGTTGCTCAAGGCCGTGTTCATCATGGAGATGCTCGGGGTCAGCTCGATCATCCCCATGGGCTACAGGTCGGCGGCCAAAGGGGTCGAGGAGCTGATCAAGACCAGCTCGGTGCGCAAAGGGATCGACGCCGCGAAGCGTCGCCTCGTACTCGGTGCGGGAAGCGGAATCCTCGAGGCGGCCGCGACACGGATGGGGATGGCGCTCGGCCCCTGGGCGCTGCTCGCCGCGGGGTTGCTCATCGTGACCTACTTTTCGATGCTAAAGCGGCTCGAGGCCATTCGGAGCGAGATGGGTCTTCGCGTGAGCTTGGGGCGTGCGACGCGACGAGAAGTCGACGCGCTCCAGAACGAGAGATTCATGACCATCTTCCAACGCGCGCTCGAGCAATACTGGTAGGCGGATCCACCGTTCGCCGAAACTTGCGAGCTTCCCGGCTCGTGCGAGGACGACAGCCAATGCGCTGCGCCTTTGGCGACGGCTTGCTGCAGCAGGTCCAGGTTCAGGTTGTGGCCGTCGAGCGGGATCGGCTTCGCTTCCTACGACGTGACCTGGTGAGCCACGCCGCGGCTCGCCCCCGGGCTCCGGCCACAGCGAAGCAGCCCTCAGCCCGCCATGCCCGCAGCGGGGGCGGGTGACGGCTCGAGCTTCGCTGGCGCCTGCGACTCCCCCGAGAATCGCTCGAGCACCAGGCACGCGACGACGTCACCCATGACGTTGACCGAGGTCCGCGTCATGTCGAGCAGTCGGTCCACGCCCATCAGCAGCATGACCCCCTCGGGCGGAATCCCGACGCCCGCGAGAACGGTGGCAAGGATCACCATCCCGACTCCCGGCGTGGCCGGGGATCCAATCGATGCGGCGACGGAAGTGGCCACCACCAAGGTGAGGGCGGCCGGGCCCAGTTCGACCCCGAAGACCTGGGCGAGGAACACCGTGGCGGCGCCCTGGTATACGGCGGTGCCCGTCATGTTGACGGTGGCTCCCAAGGGGATGAGCAAGCGTGCCGTCGACTCCCGAACGCCAAGCTTCTGCACCGTGTTGATCGACAGCGGCATCACGGCGGCGGAACTGGAGGTGGAGAAGGCGAGCAGCAGCAGCTCCCGGGTCTCCCCCAGCAGCTTCCGCACAGCCACCCGGCCCAACGTCGCGGCGAGGGCGAGGTAGATGCCCAGCAGGACCGTCAGCCCGGCAAGGACGGTCAGGACATAGACGCCCATACCTCCGAGGGTGTCGAGGCCGACCGTCGCCGTGAGCTGGGCCATCAGACCGAAGACCGCGATCGGAGCGAGCTTCATCGCCCATCCGACCACCTTCATGCATACGTCCTGCAGAGATCCCATCAGGTCGTACAGAGGCGCCGACCTCTCTTGAGGCATCGAAAGCAGGGCCACGCCGACGAGCACCGCGAAGAGGATGATCTGCAGCATCTCGCCCCCGACCAGCGAGGCGAGCGGGTTGGTGGGCAGCAGGCCGCTGAGGGCGGAAGGAAGCTCGGTGAACGATGGCAGGCTCGCCGCCTCGACCTGCGTCACCGCGTCTTGAGACGCCAGCTCGGCCCGCATCGTCTCGGAGTCGAGGAAGGACCCAGGGCGAATGATGCTGGCGGCGGCGATCCCGATCAGCACTGCGACGATGGTCGTCACCCCAAAGAACGCCATCGCTCGCCCGCCGACGCGCTTGAGCTGCTCGACGTCGTCGCTGGCGGTCAGTCCACGGATCACCGAGGCGAACACCAGCGGGACCACGATCATCTTGATGAGCCCAAGGAACAGCGAGCCGGGAAACGCCAGCCACTCCACGAGCCACCGCGTGATCTTCGGAGGCAAGAGCGCGACCTCAGGCCCGAGGACGAACCCCAGACCCACGCCCAACGCCATCGCGAACAGGACCTTCGCCCACAGCTTGGTGTGGACGAGATGCTGAACGCGCCCACCCAAGCGGCCCAAGGATTCGAGATGCAGCAGCTCCAGAGGGTCGGACATCGCGTGCAGGGTGTCGCGCTTGGCCACGCAGGCTGCGGAAAACATTGCGCGACGATCGAATCACCGGATCCACGCTCCCGCGACGTGGCCTCGCTGCGTACGAGAACCAGACACCTCTCGCCATCGGCGGCCGAGCGTGACTACGTCCTGCCTGTGTCCTCGTGCTCTTTGCGGAGCTGCCCGAGCACTTGTCGGAACTGCCTGCGGTCGGCATGAATCGTGTCGAGCAGGCCCAACGCGACCTCAACGCCGGCAAGATTGACACCGAGTTCGATGTGGAGACTGTGGCAGATCCGAATCTTCTCGAGCGTGCTCGAGGTGTAGCCGCCGTGCCAAAGCACGATCTCCTCTCGCTCGAGAGACACGAGAAACTCCTCGCTCACGTCGAGCAGAGAGATGACCTGCTGGCGGCTGATGAGTTGAGTGGTCTTGGACACTTGTCGTTCTCCCTAAAGGCGTAGCTCGGCCCGCACGTCGCCCGTGTAGAGTTTGTCGAGTTGCTCGGCGAGTCGTTGTGCCTGTTCGAGATCGCCTTCGAGGGTTGGGACCGCGACGCGTAGCACGACGTAGAGATCTCCGGCCGCGCGCTTCCCCAACGCGGGTATCCCTCTGCCGCGCAGCCGGAGTTTCGCCCCCGACTGGGAGCCCGGCGGCACAGTGAGCGCAACGGTCCCCTGCAGCGTGGGGACGTCGATCTTCGCGCCTAGCATCGCTTCCCCGACGGTCACGGGCACGTCGACGAAGAGGTCCTGCCCTTCACGCCGCAAGATCGGGTGCGCAGCGACGTCGATGCGGATGAGGAGGTCGCCCGGAGCGCCGGCACCGGCACCGGGCATCCCCTGGCCACCGAGCCGAATCGTCTGGCCGTCGGTGACACCGGGAGGAATCTTGACGTCGAGCCGAGCCGCGCCCGCGATGCGACCCGCTCCGCCGCAAGCCGAGCAGGACGGACGCGGCTGGTGTCCGGTGCCGCCGCACGAGCGACATGGGGTGCTGTACCTCAGCGGTCCCTGAGCCACGTTGCGAGTTCCTAAGCCGCCGCAGTCTGGGCACGCTTGGGGGGTGACCGACAGGTCCTTGCCGACCCCCTCGCATGCGTCGCATCGCGTCGGCCTCGAGAAGGAGAGCTCGCGACGACCGCCGAGCACGGCCTCTTGAAAGGTCACCTGCAGGTGACTCTCGATGTCTGCGCCTCGACGATTGTTCGACGGTCGCGGGCGCCGCCCTCCGAGGCCTCCAAACAGGTCATTGAGGTCGTACCCCTGGGCGTCCTCATCGCCGCGGTGCCCGCCGCCAAACGACTCGGTGGCCTGTGCACGCTGCTGCCACTGGCGATAGGCGCGTGCCTGGTCCGGGTCGAACCCCGACTTGAGCCCGTCTTCGCCGAACTCGTCGTAGACCTTCCGCTTGTCGGCGTCGCCGACCACCTCGTATGCAGCGGCGACTTCCTTGAAGCGCGTCTCCGCGGCGGAGTCGTCGGGATTGACATCCGGGTGCAGCGTTCGAGCGAGCTTGCGGTACGCACGCTTGATCTCGGCCTGGGACGCGTCTCGGGGAACCCCGAGGACGTCATATGGATCTTCACTGGCCATCATTCACGAGGTTTTCGGATGCTACGTCCCGCCTTGTTCCGCCCACGAGGCGCGCCTTTGCGGCGTGTTCGCGGTAGTGCGCCCTACACTGCGCCTCGTGTCCCCGCACGACCCGGCGTCCAGCCAGCGTGCCCCGCCACTCCGTCACCACGGTCGCCTGCCCGTGCACGTGGTCGTGCTCGTAGTGCAGCACCACCCAGTCGCTCGTCTTGTGCAGCTGATGGGCCAACGCGGTGTTCGAGAAGAGCGCGCTGAACGACCACCCCTCCCGCTCGAGGTGAAGAATCGGCAACCACGCGTCACGCGTGGGGTTGTGTCGCTTGGGCGCGATCCGGGGCAGGGTTCGGTCCGCGGCCCGCCGACGATAGACCAGGTCGACCTCGAGCAGCGTGGCAACCGAGGGCGGAGGCATATGGGGCGAAGGGGCACCAGCCGCGGCGTGCTGCGAGTTCGACAGTCGCTCCTGAATCGAGAGCTGCAGTCTCTCGACCCGGCCAGGCCCAATGCCCTTGACCCTGGCCAGCCGCCCATCGTCCGCGGCATCCCGCAGCTCTTCGAGGGTGCTGATCCCCAACTCGTGGTGAATCCGCTCCGCGAGCACCTCTGCGATCCCGTGAACCGTCGTCAGCACCTCGGCCGCGCGCACGTCCCCTCGCAGCCGCTCCAGCGCGCTCGATGTTCCGGTGCGAAGCACCTCCACCACCGCCCGCGCGAGCCGATACCCAATCCCGGGCATCGCTTCCAGACCCGCGATGCCCTCACCGCGGTACAGCTCGCCCAGCGGCACAGCATGGCCGGCGATCAACGAGGCCGCGCGACGCCACGCTCGAACGCGATACTCATCGGCGTGCTGAGCCTGGAGGAGGTCTGCGACCTCCTCGAACACTCCCGAGATCACGGCGTTGCTCGGCTCCCCCACCCCCTGCATTGTGGGTCGGCGGCGAAGACGTCCAAGCGCAGTGTTTGCAGCCCTGCAGGGCCGCGAGACTTGCGGCCGGAATCGAGCCCGCTCGAACGCGTGTCGAAGCCGCGCTCAGCCTGCCTGCGACTCGATGAACCGACGGATGTAGCGCCCGGTGCGAGCGGGGCACTCGTATTGAGGGATATGGCCAATCCCGTGAAAGATGACCATCCGCGAGTTGGGCAGGCCTTGGTGATAGGCACGACCGGCGGAGATGTCGATCAGACGGTCGCGATCGCCCCAGATCAACAGCGACTCGGCTTCCACGCTGCCCAGACGCGGCGTGAAGTCCCAGTCTCCGGCGAGCAAGTCCGCCATGATCTTCTGGTTGAGGCTGGCTCGGTCCATGAACTCTTTGGCCATGTGCCGACGAATCGGCGCCGGGATCGGTGGCTGCTTCTCCATGACGAAGCGCACGAAGTCCTCGTAGCCCTCGTGCGAATCCACGACGAAGGGGTTGTCTCCGGCATCGAGTCGGAGCTGCAGGGGGCTGGGGGTTGGCATTCGAAGGCCGGCGGCAGCGACCAGAGACATCGAACGAAGCAACTCGGGGCGGGTGATCGCGAGCTGAACCGCGATCGCGCCGCCCAGCGAGCTTCCGACCACATGCACATCGGCCAGTCCGAGAGCATCGAAGAACCCAGCGACCACTTCGGTCAGCGACGCGAGATCGTATCGGAAGTCCAGCGGGGATGAAGCCTCAGCAAACCCGGGAACGTCGGGCAACACCAACCGATAGGTTCCGCTGAGTGCCTGGCAGGTATCGACGAACGAGTCCTTGCTGTCGCTAAACCCGTGGATCAAGACGATCGTGGGACCCTCGGGGTTTCCGCCTTCGAGGTACGGGAGCGTGAACCGACCGACGTCCACCTGCTTGCGCTGCAGACCCGCCGAGCGACGGCGCAGATCGAACACCGCGGCAATGGCCGCAGGAGGCAGCTGAACCGATCCCATCGGGATCCGGGCAACCGCGCGGACGAGCAACGCGGAGAGATCACGAGGTCGCGGAACCAGGGACACGCGCGCAGGCTATCAGCTTTGTGGGGGGACCCAACCCAGACACGCGGTGCGCCCGACCGGAGTGCGACGCAGGGTGTACAGCACCCGCTTGAAGCGAGCATAGACGCGGAAGAAGCGGAGGGCGCCGGTCCTGTCCGAGGGCCGGAGTGAGCCGCTGCCGCACACCCATTTGGGATCCGACAGCCCCCCGTCCAAGAACTCGACGCACCCCAACACTCGAACCCGCACGACAAGCCCATACGGCAGGCGGGGGCCCAAAACGATCGCGTCGAGGGGGTCGCCGTCGGCCCCCAACGTCCCGACGATACTCCCGTAGTTGTACGGGCACGGAAGGGGGGAGACGAAGTCGACGGAGCCACCGGGTCGGCGCTTGACGAAGCTTCCTCGCGCCACCTCGATCACCACCGAGACCATCTGTGTGGGGCGTGGAGTGTCCGTCGAGATCGGGCGAGAGGGCATGGAGCACGAGGTGGTCTGTGGACGCTTCAGCACAGGCCCCGTGGCCTTGTTAGCATGCAGCTGTGGAGGTCGCAGAACTCTTCGACACCGGCGGCGGCATCGACCTCGAGACCCCGCAGTCCTCTTCGTACGCGGAGTCCTACGGCACCGAGGGGTCCGACTCGATGCAGGCCGCACTCGCCACCACCTCCGTGGTCGCCGAGGCCGCCCGCATCGTCGACTTCCTCCTCGAGGATTTCCAGGTCGAAGCCAGCGCGCACAAGGCCCTGTTCAGGTTTGCCGTTGTCGTCCTCGCCGTCACACGGGACCACCCTGAGCTTCGTGCTCACGTGGATCACGGCGACCTCGACTCGCTCGCGACCGCTGGCGGAGGTGAGTTCCAGCAAGCCGGCGGCCCCTTGAGTCACGCTTTCCAGGAGCTGGTGACATCTCTTCGTGCGCAGCCCGGCTGGGCGGTCAACGGTCCCGCCGCACAATCACGCCTGCGCAACGCCGCTGCTGGGTACGCGCAAGCGCGCCGACTCGAAGAGTTTGCCGCCGACGCCCTCACGCCGGGATTGGCGGCGGCGTCGCGGGGCGTTTGGAAAGAGGCGCTCGTCGAAGCGGCGTGCGTCGTGTGCGGAGACGACGGCCGGTCGCGCAAGACCGAGGTCGCCGATGTGGTTGGGCGTCTGTTGGCCAGCGTGGTCGGCCTTGCTTCAGAACTTGCCCCGTTCCTCGTCGGCGATGGAGACAAGCGCGCGGTCGAATTGGTGACGCAGCGGTTCGCGATCCCAGCTCAGGTCGTCAAGCTCTCGTTGCGGCAGATCGCACGCGCGCTGCGAGCCACGCTCGAGCTCGAGGTTCGCGACCTCCTCGACGCCCTGCACCACCTCGACCCACTGGGGGCGCGAACCCAGCTGG
>CAYGTG010000071.1:0-15342 GCA_964352485.1 uncultured Nannocystaceae bacterium
GGCCTGAAATTCGGGGGTCGGAAACGGCGGGTGTTCAGGTGTCCGGTCGGTTGCACCGTCCCGATGCCCAGTACGAGGACCCAGGCTGCGGCCGCGGCACAGTCGGCTGCGCGTCGGCACCGGGCCCGAGACGGAGCTTCGTTGCCGCCTCAGTTTCCGACGATGGTGGCCTGCTGAACGGACCGGGTGTGCCTGGGGGTGGGCCGCCGTGGGTCACGACGCACAGCGCCAACACGCCGTGAACGTTGAGATCAGAGCACCCACGTGCCTCCCGCGGCCAGGACGTCCGCCTCACATTCGAGCTCGCGCGTGAATCGGGCCAGCGCGTGGTCGCAGGTATCGTGGCCCGACAGCAGGAGCCGCTTGGGATGCACTGCGGCCATGTTTGCGATGGTGCGCGTCAGGTCGTCGTCGGTGAGAGGGTCGGAACCATATCGGTGCGAAAAGGTGCAAGAGCGTGGCTGGCGCTCACGCCGCTCTGAGCCTCGTCGTGCGCCACGCCCCTGGTCGCAGGAGTCTCGTGACGACCTCTCTCGGTTCGGTTATACGCCCAGGGAGGCAAGCATCGGGCACTTGTCGCCAGGCCCTTCACCCGGGCAGGCGTCCGCAAGTTCGACCAGGACGGTGCGCATCGCTTGGAGGTCGCGGATCTTCGCGTCGATTTCCGAGAGTTTTTCCTCTGCGCGCCGGGCCACGTTGGCGCAGGTGCGTGGGTTCTCGGATGTCCGCAGCCGCAGCAGCTTCTTGATCTCGGCCAGCGAGAATCCGAGCTGCTGTGCGCGCTTGATGAAGCGAATTCGCTGCTCCGCGTCCGGGCCGTAGCGCCGCCATCCCCGTGGAGGCTTGGCGGGTTGCCGAAGCAGTCCGATGCTCTCGTAGTAGCGGATCGTCTCGGTGTTGACGCCGGCCGCTCGCGCGATGTCGCCTATGGTCAGCGTGCCTTCAGAAATCACTGAACCGTAGCTTGCTACGGAAAACTGGAGATTTCACTTGAAACCTGGAGTGCCCTACGGACCCATACTTGAGATGGCGTGCCTACCGGCACGACGAGAACGTGGAGCAGTACCGATGAGCAAGACGACACCAGGATGTCCGAGATGTGGTGAGCGAGGGCAAGCTGTCGCAGCGGCGACAGTAGAGAGCCTCGTGCACGACGACAACAGGCGGACGTTCTCTGGCGCATCGACCATGTTCTGCCGAACATCTGGCTGCGAAGTCGTCTACTTCGACGAGCAAGGTGGGACGGTGCAAAAGTCAGGAGTTCGTGTCCCGGTATTCCAGAAGGAGACGGACCCGGAGCGGCCGGTTTGCTACTGCTTCAAGCATTCCGTCTCGGAGGTCCTCGCGGCGGCCCGGCCCGATGGTTCGAACGCGATCGTCGACGAGATCACGAAGGCTTGCCGTCAGGGGCTCGACCGTTGCGAGCAGAGCAACCCGCAGGGGCGGTGTTGCCTTGGGAACGTCCGTGGGCTGATTGCGCATAGACGGTGATGCCCCAAGCTGCGGAGCTTGCCAGTGACGACCTCGACAAAGCCCCGACGTGCGCTCGTGGGGAGCTCGGTCCTCATCGCAGCGCTGTCGTCCGCGTGCTGCTGGTTGCCCTTGCTTACCGTGGCTCTCGGCTTCTCCGCTGTTGGCGTCGGGAGCATATTCGAGGCGTACCGATGGCCGTTGGTGGCCCTAGCCGTCGGGCTCATCGTCGTTGGCGCTGTCCTCCAACGACGCCAGCGACGGGCATGTGACCAAGAAGGATGTCCACCTCCGCGAGGAAGAGGACTGCTCGCGGCTCTCTTGGGAGGGGTGCTCGTTGTGCTTTTCTCCGTGATCCCAGAGGTTCTCGCCTGGACGGCACCCGACGTAGCGGCACCCAGAGCCGACGATGCGAGTTCCATGTTGACGCGCGCCTACTCTGTCGCGGGAATGACCTGCGAAGGCTGCACGAGCCTGCTCGACAGCTTTTTGGAAGATCAGCCTGAGGTTGAACACGCGACGGTCACCTATACGGAGGCCAGCGTTCGGGTCGAGTTCGTCGTAGGAACCACCGTCACCCAAGCTGACCGGGTGATGGAACGCGTGAGCGCGGACTGGGAGGGCAATTACGTGTTCTCGGCGAAGGGCGTCTTGTAGGCGTGTTTCTGAAAAGGCCGCGACGGGACCGGGCGCAAAGAAGACGGTGCAAAGCGTGCCACTAGCGGCTGTGCCCTCCTAGCCAGCCGCCAGATAGCGGAAGACGGTCCGAACGCTGACGTCCATGGCGTTCGCTATTTCCTCTGCGGTCAGCCCCTTGTCTCTGAGTTCGAGCGCTCGAACCGGGGTTGCCTTCGTCGTGCCGCTCTTTCGACCGCGGTAGATTCCCCGCTTCTTCGCGACGCGGATGCCGGCTGCCTGCCGCTCGCGCCGAGACTCAAGTTCGATCTCAGCGACACCAAACAGGACGCTGGCCACCATGCGACCAACAGCGCCGCGGAGGTCGATGAGCTGGGTCACGCGAGCACGGAGACAACGAAGCTGTACGACCGGACGGGGAAGGTGGTCTCTCGCGGCGAGATCGAGCGTATCCGCTTCTGAGCGGTCCTGTATGCCCGGGAACCAATGAAGAAAGGGGCGGAGTTCTTTCTCCGCCCCTTCTTCCTCCAGGCTCAGCGCCTGGGTTTACTCAACGGCTGAAGAACTCGCGCCTCACGGCGCAGAACGCTGCTGTGAGGATGGCGGCGGTCTTCAGAGCCGTCGTGATTATGGTAAAAGTCACCATGTCCTTAGGGTACAAGGTTGAATCCGCGTTCTATCGCGGAACTGAGCCAAGCCCCAAGGCATCCAGTCGGAGAGGGGAAGCTCCGAGCCCGAGTTGGGCGGGGTAGCGGGCCGGTTACGCCTCGTCAGCTCGCAGTCTTGGCGTGGCACGGCGACTGGTTGCCTCCCCCGTGAGCTTTGCTGTCCCGAATGTCGGACGTTTTTGCCGCCGAGGCCGAGATTCAGTCGACAAGATCGCGTCGGGGCCTCTGTGATCTCTGTCGTCGGCCCCGTTCTTGGGGCACTGTCGCTGCGTGCTGCGCCGAACCGAACTCGTCGTCCTCACCCTGGCCATGGGTTGTTTCGTTGGCCCGTCGTCGTCCAAGCCGACGCAAAGCTCGAGTGCTTCGAGTGCTCCCGAGGCCACGGTGGCAGCGAAGGCCGTGGAGCCACGGCCGAGGGTCTACGCGGGGCAGAGCTTCGAGGCTCCCGCCCCTCGTGGCTTCGGAAAACACCTCTTGGGGCGACCGTACAACGGCAAGTTCCTGCTGCTTCGTGGTGCTCCGCCGCTGTTCTCTTCGGAGACGCGCCTTGAGGAGGGGGGCCGCGAGGCTCGCGGTACGTTCGAGGTGCTTCGAAAGGGTAGTCGCCTCAGTGCGAGTCTGTCCGGCTGGGGATTTGGGGGGGAGGCCAGCACGGCAAGCGAGCGGACGTATGCCGTCTATCGTGCACAGGAAATCACGCGCTGCGAGGCTCTGGTTGAAGGTGGGGGGCTGACTGCTGAGGTGCCCGCGCGGGCGCGCTGGTACCCCGCGCGGGTGTGCTACGGGCGGCAGTTCGAGCTGGTGTTCTCGACAGAGGAAGAGGTCGACGAGGCTGAACTCAAAGTCGGTTGGTCTGGCTGGGGCGCGAGCGCAGAGGCGTTTGCGTCCGAACACAAGCTCGAGCTGATGGTTGGGAGCCGTGGGTTCAAGCGGAGTGCGAGCTGCAAGAAGTTGATCTTCACGACACCTGAGGAGTTCGAAGGCTGCTTTGGCGACCTCGAAGAAGACGCCTCCGTGCCGATCTTGGTCGAATGGGTTGAGCTGCCTTCGCAGGCAAAACGACGGCGCAAGAAGAAGCGCGCGAACGCGAGGTCTGAGAAACAGCCCTGCGCGAAGTGGCGGTTCACGAAGGCGACTTATGACCCGCCCAAGCGCGGCCTTGAGATTCGAATGACGCTCCGCTGGCCAAACGGTGGACGTCGTGTCTATAGAGGCGTTTCTGCCGAGCTTGCCGATGCGCCGGTCGTCAAGACCGGCGAGAGGGTCGGATACCTGGTCGAGGACGTGGATTTGGTGTTCGATGACAAGCTCGCGAGCGGAGCCTTCACGGTTCCGAGGCGGCTCGATGATGGAAAAATGATGAAGGGCGGTCTCACTCTCCATGGCCGCTGCGAGCAGCGACAGAAGCCTCGGAAGAAGAACTCGCAGAAGCGCTAGTGCGAGTTCGGATGATGCCAGCGCGACCACGGCCCTTAGACGGAAACTTTGGGATCTCAGAATGCTCAATCGAATCGCTCATCTCTCCGTTCTTCTCCTTCTGGCCGGCTGCAAAGCCAAGTCCCCAACTGCCACCCCGGTCGATGGAGCAACAGTCGGGGACCCTGCCGAACAGCCAGCCACTGTTGACGATTTCGCAGATGTGGGGCCCAGGACGGACAAGTTCACCGCGCCACCCTCGTGTGGCGGTCAGCCGCTTCGGGTCACGTTCTACGATGCCGGTCAGGCGCTGGCGGCCCTAGTGACGTTGCCTGATGGCACACACATCCTGGTGGACTCGGGGGAGAATCCGCGTCGTCCGGGCTGCGGTGCAGCGTGCAAAGCTTGGCACGAGCGGGTTGTGCAGGGGGTGACGGCCGACGTCGAGGACGGGAAGATCGAGCTTGTGTGGATTACCCACCAGCACAGCGACCACCACGGTGGCCTGCGCGGAATCGGGGAGCAGCTCGAGCTGCTGGCGTATGCGGACAACGGACAGCAGCCGGCAAAGAACGGCGTCGTGGCGGCCCGAAAGGCCGCTAGGGACGACGGCGCGACGCTCGTCGAGATCGGTCCGGGCAAGACCGACATCCCGTTGAGCGCGACGGATGACGTGACCGTTAGCGCGGTCGTGCCGAACGAATGGCCCACCAACTGCGAGAAGCATCCGAACGACTGCAGCATCGGTCTGCTGGTCGACTACTGCGACAGCGAGATCCTGTTCACTGGTGACGCCGAGGCGAAGGCCGAGGCCGCGTGGGATGTCGGCGACATCGACCTTCTCCAGGTCGGCCATCACGGGAGCGATACCTCGACCTCGGAGCCGTTCGTACAGAAGGTGAAGCCCAACTACGCTGTGATCTCGACAACGAAGCGAGGCGAGGCGACCAACAGGACTTACTGCCACCCGCGCAAGTCGACGATTGACCGACTCGTACAGGCGACGGGCTCAAGCGGCGGGTCGACGGTTCCGGCTTTCGACGCGGCCGTGTCATGCCGAAAGGGCGGCGACGATAACTGGCCCGACGTGCCGACCGGGGATCGGGTTTGGGTCACGGGGCGGGATGGCACGGTCGTGTTGGAGACGACCGGTGACGGATCGTTCAGCCGAGTGGAGGCGGGCACGCGGTACATGTCCGACGCAGAGATCCGCGAGATGATGGTCCGGGGCTCAGTGGCCAGCCATCCAGGCAAATGCGCTTGTCCAGACGACACGATGAGCAATGGTCGCAGGTGCGGCGGACGAAGCGCGTACTCTCGTGGGGGCGGTGACGCACCGATCTGCTACCCGAGCGAGGTGAGCGACGAGGACGTGGTCGAATATCGGCGTCGGTAGCCCACAATCCCCTCAGGCGGAGTTCGATTGGGGAATGGAATGGCGGCGCTAGTTCGTACGTCGGACTCCCCATCGTGACCTGCTTGGAGGAAGCAAACCGTGGGTAAGGGAGGTGGTCGTGCGGCTCGCAGCGGACGTGGCGGGCGCGGGAGCCCCCACGCTATGCGTTCGAACGCCAAGAACCCCAACAGCCCCGCATATAACCCCGGCGGTGGTAGCGGTGTTGGTGGGTTGGGCGGTTACATGAACGACGGCGAAGTTCGGCAAGAGCTGAACGCGCTGCATGAGCAGTTTGTGGGGTTCTCCGGGAAAGGGTTCGAGGGCCGCTATCGCGACCTTGAGTTCCTTGAGAAGTTCTTGCGCCTCCATGAGCTCCGGTCGGAGCTTCGGGGTTCGAGCTTGGAGCTGGAGGAGGAACTCTCCCCCAGCGAGGCGTTGAGGCGCATCGTCGAAGGAAGGGCATTTTCATCCAGGCCGGCTCTGATCTCGCGTCTCATCCGGAGCTGCCCCGGTCTCGAGTCTCAAGACCCCGCGCTCTCGCGCTTCCGGGAGCACCTCGGCTACCGGGAGGAGGAGGTCATGCGCCTTCATGTCAACTACCTCGACCGGATCGTGGGATCCTGGGAACTCCCTCGTCCGTCAGGGGTGCTTTTCTTCCCTGCGGTGGTGCGGGAGGCCGTCGGTGCGCTCGATTCGGTGTCGAGTCTCGCCGAGCTATCGCTAAAGCACGCCAAGACGCTGATCTTGATGCTGACCGACCCGGAGAGGTGTGGATGTTGGGAGGAGCCGACGATCTCGGCGGCTCGTTGCCCCCATTGCGGCGGCCAGGAACTCTCGCCCATGAGCGAGGGGGACTACGAGGGCCGTCTGTCGAGCCTTCAGTTCGCCCACCATCGTTCACGCCTGGAGGTCAGTCGGATGTGCTACCGCATCTGCTTCGGCTGCGGCTACGTGCTTCCGTTCGTGGGGCGGGGGAAGAACGGCCTGGATGCTGTCCGCAAGCTGTTTCGAAGTTCAGACGACAGCTGACCTCGCGTCGGTGTCGGTGAGGTCCCTCGCCCGGCGCCGAGATGCTCGCTTGGTCGATGTGCGTCGGGGATCGGTGTTCGTGCCTGTCGCTGACTGAGCTGCGGGACGCGTTCTCCCAAGAGCGCGTACGTCTCGGTCTGGGAACCTTGCTTCGCTTTTCGCGATCTGGAGTGCAGGAGTCGATTTCGTCGATCTCGATGGCCGGTGATCAGGCCGGAAGCGGGCACCTGAAAGAAGAGCATTCGGGCACGTCGAGGAGGGGTACATTCGCGCAATGACGAGGATGTTTCCGTCCGTTCGAGACCGAGCTCCGCTTCAGGTCGACGGCGCGCCCGGAGGGCGCAGGTGCACCTGGTGCACCTGGCAGTTCACGACGATTCTTAGCTTCCTCTTCGCCAGCGTCGTTGCGGGGTCGGGCTGCCGAATGCAGCCTCCGCCGATGCCTCCAGAGGCTCAGCAGCAGCGTCGCGACGCAGATGCATCGGGCGAGCGACTGAAGAGAAAAAGTGCGGCGCTGGACGAGGAGGAAGCGAATCTGAACGGCGAACGCTCTGCTGTCGAGGACGAGCGGTCCGAGGTCATCCGTCTCCACGCGAACGCGATTGAACGTCACGCGCAGGTCGAGGCTGACTTCCAGAGGTATGAAGCTGCGTTGGCGCGTGCGGGGACGTTGAGCGGAGAGGCGTGTTCGGAGCTTGACGGGGCATCCCTTGAAGATGTCCTTGAAGTCTATGGGTACCTGTCGCGGCTGTCTGCGAGCCCAGAGAAGGATGCGGCGATACGGGAGCTCGAGAAGTGCCGCACGAAGACGGCCTCTCGGTTGAGAACGCTTGCGCGCGCGGGTCCTTCCGACGCGGAGATCAAGAAGGATATCGTCAGGCAGTCGATCGCGAGCACGCCTGGCAACTGCCCTTGCCCGTACCACAGGGCCAGCAACGGGTACCGATGCGGCCGAAGAAGTTCGTACAGCCGATACGGCGGTCGTGTTGTGAAGTGCGGCGCCCGCGATGTTTCGAAGGACGACGTTGCGCACTACCGTGCGTCACTCGATGAAGACCCTCTACTTGCCTTCCGAGATCGATTCAGCGAGGCCTGGGCGACCCGTGCGGGGGACGTCCCACTACCAGCGCCGGCTGGTCCCAGGCCGGCGATACCCCCGGAGGTCCGGTCTCGAGTCGCCCAGCTCGACGGGCAGCTTGCCGACATCGATTCGGAGTTGAGCTTGCTTGCCGGCAAGAAGTCGGTTCTTGAGGCTGACCTCGGGGTTCATGCGCAAACCATCGAGCAACAGCAGCGCGACGAGGGGATGCGCCGGAACACCTGGCGGGCGAAGCAGCAGAGGAGAGCCTCCCGCGGAGAGTGGGTCGGCATCGGCGTTGGAGGTCTTGGCGCAGCCAGTACGCTCGTCGGCTTGTACGAGCTCCGCAAGCCGACTGAGACCAGGCAGGGGCTGACCATGATGATCGGTTTCGGTGTTGGGGTGCCGCTCGCCGTGCTTGGGGCTGTTGTTTGGGCCACGTCCAAGCAGCGTGGGCGCAAGCTTCGAACCGTGAGCACTCCGGGCGGGCAGCTTCAAGTGCGTTTCTGAGCTGTCCGCGCGCTCGGGGGGTGGCTTGCACTGGCAAGGGCTTGCCGTGGTGAGAGTCGCTGCACACCTTCAGCGGAACGGCTGGGGCGCCTTGAGGAATAGCCGTCCGACGCTGCGCCCAGCTGTACGACCGCTCGGTGCAGGTGGTGCAGGTGGTGCAGCGGGACGAGCTCGAGCGGGTTAGGTTCTGAACGTGGAGCCTGAGACGGACCCCTTTCCAGTCCTCGTTGCGTTGTGGCGGCGCGCGGAAGAGCTTGGTGTGAAGGTCATGTACCAGGGGCACCAGATGGATGACGGGGATGGGGTGTTTGTGCGCGTCGGAGTCGCTCGAACCCCCGTTGTCAAGATCGGGCGAAGGGGGTACGCGGAGCCCTGGGACAGGCCAAGTCGGGAGTTGGGCGATGGAAGCCGCCTCTCACCGTCGAGGATCCGCCGCGAGGTTGTCGTCCTTGCTCACGAGCTTGGACACTTCCTCTCTTCGGAGAGGGCGTCTGCTGATGAGTACGCGCAGTGCCACGAGGCGGAGGTCCAGCGGGATGAAATCTGCGATGCCGTTCCGCGGGAAGGCCGTGCCCCGAGCTACATCAAGGCTCTCGGTGTGGCTGTTCAGGCGAGACTCGACTCGAAGCAAATCGAGTTGATCCTCGCTGAGGAACAGCGTGCGTGGGATTTCGGACGAGAGCTGGTTGTTGAGTTCTGGCCGGAAGCGCAAGAGCACTACGAGGCGGAGGAGAAGGAGGGGCTTCTTGGGCATCGACGCCGCCTCGGTATCGAGGAGCCCTAGATAGTGGTAACCGCTGATGGTGCTCCGTTCTGCGAGATGGCAACCGTTTACGTACGGGTCCTTTTCCTCCAAAGTCTCCGGGCGGGCGCCTTCTTCAGTCGCGTCGCCGTCGGAAAAGTGGAAAAGTCGCCGTACGGGCCGAGAGCGCCTGAATTCGGCCCATGAGAAGCGACTGGGTCTCCTTGGTGCTGGATCTGACCCCGTTGCCCGCTATGCTCCGAACCTCCGAACCTCCGAACCAGCACGGCCAGGGAGGCTGGTGATGTCAGAAACGCCTGAATCCGGGTGTTTGCGGGGCATGTGGGACATCGAAGCCGAATCGTGTTTGGCCGGTATAATGGAGCGTGGAAAGTTCTCTCGCTTTGATTCCAGCGCAGGTGGGCGCGTTCTGGGCTCCGTGCTTGCAGAGGGGGACGTTGTTGAGGCCGACAGGTACCCGAGTCTGTCGGGAATCACGATCTGGTGTACGAGTAGAGGCCCTTCTACCGCCTCGACCTTTCGTCACTCGGCCCCCTCCACAGGAGGCGACCGTCCCAGGTGGTGATCCTCTCGATTTCCACGTAGTTCGGGGCGTGACAGCGCGGGCAGGAGGAGTAGTAACAGCCGACTCCGTCCAGGAGCTGGAGCAGGGTGCAGCATTGGGTGCAAGGTCTGACGATGAACTTTGCCATTTGCCCATGCGTAGATATAGGCGGATTAACCTCGGGCTCTCGGCCATCAGGGTCGGCGGTCCAGGTCGAGAAGGCGGCTCGGTGATGGACGCGAAGTCGCTCGCGGGTGTTGGGGCCGTGGCTCAAGGCTTTGCAACGTGAATGAACTCCTCTCCGGGCCGCCGAGGCCCTAGTAGCTCAACTTCAGTCACGTTTCGGCGTTAAAGCGTGATCGAACGAGCCGCGGTGCGGACCGGTGAGCCGGCCTGTTGCGACCGCGTGCTCGGACTGGTCGAGGGGCGGGGCAGGGCGGTACGGTCGTCGCATGGAGAAGGTCTCGGAAGGACTTCGAGAGGCGATGGATCGGTACTACCGGATCCAGGAGGTGGCGTTTCGGCGGCGTGGCCCAAAGGGGCCGGCCGACCCGGGGTTCAAGCCGATGAGCGAGGAGGAGTTGGCGGCCTTGGAAGCGTTGGTCACCGCGATCGAGGAGCTTCGGCGCGCGCAAGAGGCTTGGGTCGATGCGGGGCGTCCGGAGCTTCACTGAGCCTTTCCCCTGTTAATCGCGATCGCCGGATGCGATCATGGTCGCGATGACGCAGCTCGCGATCGACTTCTCCGCGCCGGTGCGTCCTCGAGGACTCGCTGGCCCGGCTGACGGTCGAGGAGATCGAGGGTCGATCGGGCCGTACAGCCATATCGAAACCGGGTTGTCCAAGCCCCACGCTAGCCAGGTCGGGCAGAGAAGCTGCCTGCGACGGCTCAGGTACCGATACCCGAGGTTTCCGAGGAGCACGGCAACGGCGATGCTGACGACGATGAGCAAGGCCGGGGTCACCGCGTTTTCCCGTTCCCCGCCTGACTGACGGGCGCCCCGAGCACACGGAGGCCGTTGCCGATCACGACGAACTCGCTGATCTCGTGCACGAGCACCACGATTGGAAGCGTGAACCATCCGGCGATCGCACCGGCCACCGTGGCACCGATGACGACGACGGAGAGCGCTAGATTCTGTCGGACGATTCGCTGCGTGTACTGCCCGAGCAGCAGCGCGTCGGCGATCTTGCGGAGGTCATCGGCCATGAGCGCGACGTCTGCCGTTTCGAGCGCGACGTCCGTGCCGGCGGCCCCCATGGCGACGCCCACAGTGGCCTCGGCCAAGGCGGGCGCATCGTTCACGCCATCGCCGACCATAAGCAGGTGGTCGTAGCGCTGGGCGAGCTCGCGCAGCTTCTCAACCTTGTCGGCGGGCTTGAGTTTCGCGTGCACTTCGTCGACGCCGGCCTCCGCCGCGATCGCACGCGCGGTTCCTTCGTTGTCGCCCGTGAGCATCACGATCTTCTCGACTCCGACCGCCCGCAACCGCTCCAGGGCATCACGAGCCTCCGGCCGGAGGTTGTCTCGCAGCGCGACCACTCCCTGCACGGCATCGCTCGTCCCGACCAGAACGAGCGTCTTGCCCTCGTTCTCCAGGCGGCTCAGTTCATCAGCGAGCGGGCCGAGGTCTATGCCGAGGTCGTCCGAGAAGTACGTGCGACTTCCGATGTGCACGACCCGCCCTCCGACTTCGGCGGTCGCCCCGGCACCAATCTGAGCCTGGAAGCCCGAAGACTCCGGGATGGCGACGCCGCGTGCCGTCGCCTCGGCGACAATCGCTCTTGCGAGTGGGTGCTCGCTCGAGCGTTCGACACCCGCCGCGATTGCCAACACCTGCCCGTCGTCGGTTTCAGAGCGGACCGAGACGACGTCCGTGACGGCCGGCTTGCCGACGGTGAGGGTGCCCGTCTTGTCCAAGGCCACCGAGCGAATGCGGGCGAGTTCCTCGACGAAGATGCCCCCCTTGATCAGGATGCCTCGCCTCGCCCCCGTACCGAGCGCACCGACCAGCGTTATCGGGATGGAGATGACGAGAGCACACGGGGCGGCCGCGACGAGCAGAATGGTCCCGAGTCGAATCGAGGCGTCCCAGGACCCTCCCCAGGCAAGAGGGGGGAGTACCGCTGCGAGGACACCGCCGAGCAGGACGAGCGGGCTGTACCTGTGTCCGAACCGCTCGATGAATGTCTGGCTGGTTCCCTTGCGTTCCTGCGCTTGCTCGACGAGCGAGATGATCCGCGAAACGGTGTTGTCCGCGAATGCCTTTGTCGCACGGACGTCGAGCGCTCCCGACTGGTTGATGGTGCCCGCGAGAACCGTGTCCCCGGGCGCTTTCTCGACCGGGATGCTCTCGCCTGTCACGGGTGCCTCGTCGAGTGCGGAGTGACCAGAGCTGATGACACCGTCGGTGGGTATTGACCCTCCAGGTCGCACAATGAAGATGTCGCCGGGTCGGACGTCCTCGGCCGGGACCTCTACTTCGTCCCCGTCTCGGCGCAGGACTGCCGTGGGGGGAACAAGCTTCATCAGCGCGCGAATCGCCGAGCGGGTCTTCTCGGCGGTGTACCCCTCCGCAGCCTCCGAGATCGAGTAGAGGAACACGAGCGTTGCGCCCTCTCCGGGCGCCCCCATGGCGGCGGCGGCGATGGCTGCCGTCGTCATCAGGAATTCGATCCCGACGCGGCGCTCATGGAAGAATTCCTCGAACCCCTCGCGGGCGAAGTCATAGCCGCCCACCGCCATTGCCAGCAGGTAGACGCCGACGGGGATCACTGCGGCAACGCCAGCGCTCGCAAGGACCCACCCGACGAGCAGGAGGACTCCCGAAGCCGCCGACGTGAGCACTCGGCGGTTTCGCCACGGCGCGGGCGAGCCCGTGGATGCCCGTTCCACGACGGGGTGGCCTGCGCGGGCGAGCTTCTCCTTGAGGCCTTCGGCTGTGATCGTCTGTGGGTCGTACGTCAGCGTCACCGACGCGGAGGTGGGACGCACCTCGACAGCGCGCAGTCCGGAGACGTCCGCGATTGCCCGCTCCAAGGCAGCCGCATCCTTCGCGCAATCCAGGTTCGCGACCCGGACGACCAAGGTCTCTGGTGTGTGGCCGGTCATTGGTGCGGGTCCCCGCAGTCTGGAAGAGGTCGGAGTGGCGGTCGTGGGCCGCCACGCAGGTGTTCGTGCGGCACTAGGCGGGACCCTCACCGCCGAGGTGGCGGACGCAGTCGGTGATGAGGGCCAGCACGAACGGGTCGCGGAGGCTGTAGTACGCAAGCTTCCCGTCCATGCGGCACTGGACGAGTTTCATCTTTCGCATCGCTTGCAGCTGGTGGGAGATCGCCGAGACGGACATCTCGAGGGTCTGCGCAAGGTCGCAGACGCACAACTCCTCGCGAGCCAGTGCGCGAATGATCCGAACGCGGGTGGGAGAAGCGAGCACCTTGAACGTCTCTGCGACGTCGACCACGACCTGTCGGTCCAGCGCGTGTTCACGTGCTCTGTGCACGCGCTCCTCGTCTACGATGAAGGCGCCACATGTCCCCGACTGCGTGGCCCGGCGCCCCTGTGAACGTCCGATCTTGGCTCGATCCGTCTTGACGGTCATAGACCCTCGATGACCCGTCGGAGCTTGGTGTCAACCTCGTCGACGACGCTGTCCAGGTTGGGGTTGTCGACGATGCGGAACATCTCCCGCGGGTTGCCGATCGACACTGTCGTGCCTTCGTCCTCCTCAGCAACCACGACATTGCACGGCAGAAGCAAGCCGATGAGGGGCTCGGCCGACAGGGCGCGGTGGGCCAGCGGGGGGTTGCAGGCGCCGAGGATCAGGTAGCGCCGGAACTCCACGTCGAGCTTTCGCTTCAAGGTCTCCTTGACGTCGATCTGCGTCAGGATGCCGAAGCCCTCTCTCTTCAGAGCGTCGGTTACGGTCTGTACGGTGTCGTCGAAGCTCGTGGAGGCGAGGCGTTTGGTCAGGCCGTAGGTTGGATCTTGCATGCGGACCACGTTTGCATATATGAGAGGATATAGGATCGAATGCCCCCGCGCGGCCACAAATGACCGCGGGCGGGCGCTCCGGTCGCGGGACCGAATCGATGGCCCCCTTGACATACGTTCCAATGTTCTCTTGAATGTCGTTGTCAGAAGGATGGGACCCGAGCAAGACAACGCGCCGCGGGGGGAGGACTCGACAGCGGAGTGTCAGGTCTTCTCCTTCGACGCGGATCGCGTCCGGCGTGTCCAGAGGTCCCTGCTTGGAGATGAGGTTGCCCTTGCAGCCGCCGACCTGTTCAAGGCGGTGGCGAACCCCACTCGGGCCAAGATCCTCTTGGCGCTTTCCTGCGAGGAGCTGTGCGTCTGCGACCTGGCGCAGGTCCTAGAGATGTCAGTCTCCGCGGTCTCGCATCATCTCCAGCACATGCGTCGCGCCGGGGTTCTCCGTTTTCGGGCCGAAGGCAAGCTCGTGTACTACGCGGCTGTCGACGGGTGCGTGCTCCAGATGCTCCACGAGGCGCTCGCGCACCTCGGACACCGACGGAGGCGTCGATGATCGGCCGGCTCGCGGCGATCCTCGTCGCGGTGTTCCTTGCTCTCGTCACAGTGGGCCAGGCTTGCGCGTGCGATTCCTTGCCGGGGGGAGTCGCCGAGGGGTCCGCCGACACCGTCGGAGAATCCCAGACGGCAGACTGCTCTCCCGCCGACAAGCGCGAGGGTTCCGGCGATGAGAAGAGCGAAGCTTGCGGGTGTCTTTGTTGCCCCGGTTCCGCTTTCACCTGGCCGGCCCCGTCCACGGGTCTTGAACCTTTCGTTGGACCTGCAGCCACCCGCGTCTGGGTGGTCCGCAGGGTATCGCCGACAGGTTTTCGTCCCCAAGTTTTTCATCCTCCCCGCTGATCTCGAGACGCCAGAGGAAGCGAGGTGTCCGCTGGACAACCTTGCTGTCTGACAGATCGATGATCAGCGGATGGATGAACAGTGAGCACAAATAGAACTCTCAGAATACTAGCGCTGGCGTTGGCGGCATTCGGCCGTGTGTCCGCGGCGAAAGCTGGACCGCCGCCGGAGGCAAGAGCGGTCGACCTCGACACCGCACTCGAACTGGCACGGGACCACAGTCCAGTGTTGGAGTCCGCCAAGGCGGGGGTCGGCCAGGCGCGCGGTGACCTTACGGCCAGTGAGGCGCTCCTCATTGACGGTGCGTACGTGCAGTTCGGCCTTGGACCACGGTTCAGCGCCACGGGAGGGCCGACGCTCCAGCCCCAGTTTCAGGCGATGGTGCGGCAGAGGCTTGAAGTCGCCGGGCAACGCGGAAAGCGGATCCGCGCCGCTCGTCAAGAAGTCGAGGCCGCGGAGTACGACAGCGCGGACACGCAGAGGCGACTCGAACTCGTCGTCGCCTTGACGTTTCTCGAGGGCCTCGCCGCAGAGGAAAAACTTCGCCTGGCGAAGGAGAACGAGGCTCTCGTTGCCGGGATTGGAGACGCCGCGCAGGCCCGTGTGGACGCCGGCGCTGACTCACCGACAGCACTCAACGCGGCGAAGATTCGCATTGCGGAGGCCCGGCGGAAGACTCTTGCTGCGGAGTCCGACACGACTGCCGCGCGGATTGAGCTCGCCGCAATCGTCGGGTTGCCTCCCGGCAGACCGCTCATTCCGAAGGGAGTTCTACCGAGCCTCACCGACACCCCCGACGTCGAGGAGCTTGTGGCCAGGGCCGCACAGGAGCGCCCCGACCTGCTGGCTTCGTCGCGACGAACGAAGGCGGCGACTTACGGGGAGTCACTTGCCCGCGCGCAGGCGTGGCCTGACCTGAGCCTCGGGGCCAGATACAGCTT
>CAYGTG010000072.1:0-15283 GCA_964352485.1 uncultured Nannocystaceae bacterium
GGGGGCTGGGAGATGTGTATACGACACAGCCCAGTCCACCGAGCGCGCGCCGGGCACAGCCCCGGCGCGCTCTCGGTGGACTGGGTTCGCAACCTGGGGCGGGATGGCTTGTACCTGCCCCTGGACGAACTTCGAGCGTTGTATGGTGACCCCGCCGAGGACCAGACGCTCGTGAGCTACTGCCAAACCGGGAGCCGGGCAGCCGTCGACTGGCTGGTGCTCACCATGCTCGGCTACCAGGACGTCCGAATCTACGACGGGTCGTGGTCCGAGTGGAGCTCGGACCCGGCGAACCCGGTCGAGTAGCGGACCGACCACGCGGATCTCGACAGCACAGGCGCCGGAGATGGTGTTGCGCTTCGCGGTATGGCAAGTCGCAACCCCCGTGTGGCCTCGAACTGGCAGGTCCCCGGAATCACGACCGCATGGGCTGGGCCGAGGCTTTGCACCGGACGGCGGTATGAACCAGGCCGTGTCGAAATCCTTTGTCGTGACCCTCCTACTCAGCGGTGCTTGCGTTGCCGAAGCCGAGCAAAGCGACGGCTCATCGACGGGCGGTTCATCCTCGGGAGCGGCCGATTCGAGCGGCTCGACCGGTGGCAGCTCGGGGACGACCGACGCGCGGGAGACCGGCTCGACAGGCGGTGCGGTCGCGACGACGACGTCGTCCAGCGACGAGTCGGGCACACAGGGGGAGCCAGCCGACGGATTAATCCGGGTGGCCAGTCCCGTGCTCGACCTGAGGCTCCACCCCTCGCCATCGACTGGGCGCCCCACGATGCTCGGGGCGTTCGACCCGTGCGCCGTCTGGGACCCCCAGGCTCAGCGTTGGCGCGCCTACTTCACGTTCGCGGACGAGGTCGCCGAGCAATCCGGCTTGCCCCGCGCGGGGATTGCCGGCGCGGTCAGCGAGAGCGCGGACGGCACTTCGTTCTCGGTATTGCCCGAGCTCGCACTGGCACAGCTGGGCACGTTCGATAGCGAATCGGTCGAGACATGCGACGTCGTCCGGGTTGATGATGACGAGTCCCCGACCGGGCAGCGGTTCTTGATGTTCTACAGCGGTGGCCGAGGTGAGGTCGACTCCAACTATGTCATCGCGCTCGCAACCTCCGACGACGGGGTCAGCTTTGAGCCCCTGGAGCCCGCGTTGGCGCGCGAGGGCGAGGCCGGCGTGCTGTTCGGTGTCTCCGAGGCGATGGGCGCACCCGAGGTCGACGGCAACTTCATCACCGACCCGGTCGTCGCCGTGCGGGGAGACCTCTTCCACATGTGGACGCTGTGCATCCAGCAAGTTCCGGCCCGCGACGTGGGTGGTGGGATCTGCCATGCAACGAGCCCCGATGCGATCTCGTGGACGCACCACGGCCGGGTTGAAGGGCTCGACCGCGCGTTTGCCATCCAGCCAACGGTCTTCTTCAACCCGGATCTCGAGTTGTTCGAGATGTACGTCGTGATGGACACACCGCGCGAAGAGGCGCCGATCCACGACCTGAACGTCAACCTCACCCTGCGTGTGACCGGCTTCTATCACGCAACCTCTGAGGACGGCACCATCTGGGACTACGACCCGGTGCAGGCGTTTTCGGAGGACACGTCGCTGCCGTGGGAGGACCTCGGCCTGGCAACCGCGGCGGATGCTGAGTACCTCGATGGCGAGGTGTTCTTCTTCTATCCGTCCTTGACGACCCAGGGCGGATCGATCTTGGGCGAGCTGGCGAACTGGCCCCTCAATCTCGCATTGCGCTCGCAATGATCGGGGATGTGGCTCCGTGCGTCTGCGGTCACCTGTGCCCGCACCTTTTCCCCTGAAATCGCTCCGCTCTCCCTGAGCCCTGCTTCGCTCCACAGCGCGCACATACGGAGGAGATGGTGAGTCCCAGGCCGCGGACCGTCGGTGGTGGTTCACTCGGCGTTCTAGCTTCTACTCGCAAACCTCGGGGCGACCGTGGATCCACACGGTTGGACTCAAGCCGAGGCCGAACACCACGCTGTCGATGCCATCGCCGACGATCGGCAGGGCGGGGTTGGTCAGCCAGAGGCTGGTCTCGGGAGACTCTACCGGGGGGACGTACACGAGGGGTTCGGGTTCGACTTCGGGGTCGAGCGCAAAGCCGCTCAGGAGCACGACGTCATCTCCCTTGCGAATGAGGAGGTCCATGCCTGGCTCGGTGTCGAAGGACCCTGTGGAGAACTCGGTGCTCGGCTGCAGAGGGTGCGTCGTCCATCCGTCGTCATCGATCCGCAACAGCGTGGCCACCCCTTCCATCTTCCCGACGACATCGGTGTCTCCGTCCCCATCGAAGTCACCCCGCGCACCGACGGGGATCGTGAGAAGCTCGGTCGAGAGCGCTTCGGGCTCGGCCAGGTCCGAGCCGAAGCGCAGTTCGATGTAGCGCCCTGTCCATGCGTTGCGGGGGAGTTCTTCCCACACGAGCACGCGACCTGGCGTCGACGCGACCACGTAGCCGTTTTCGGTGGCCTCGGGGAGCTCCACCACAGGCGCGAACGAGCCGTCCCCGCGCCCCAGGCGGACCTGGACGTAGCCCTCGTCGGGGTGCTTCACGATGTCGGCGAACGCGTCGTCGTTGACGTGGTGGAGCGTGGCGTCCCACAGCTCGGGCTCCGGGTCGTCGTCGAGGGATACATCGTTGGGGTCGTCCTCGAACCAGTCCTCGGATGACAGCCCGCGGATCCACATCCCGGCGCCAGTCGACGGGCTGACCATCGCATCGATCAGTCCGTCTCCGTCGATATCCGAGAACCGGGTGTGTCGACCCGGCAGCTCGATCACGCGCCCGTCCTCGTGCTGGAGTCGGGTGAGGCGCGTGGTGGGTATCGGCTGCACGACGACGTCGTCCCAGGCGATGACCGCGGTGTTCCCATCGCCGTTGATGTCGACCCAGCGCCGAAACCCGTCCAGGTCGGGCAGCTCGACCGTCTCGAACCGGAGGCACGCATAGGGCTCGCTCGGACCCGTGCTCGTGCTCGTACTGGCATCCGTGGTCGTCTCGGGCATCGGGGTGCCGGTCGTCGACGGCGATGTGGACGAACTTCCCTCGGGAAAGGACGACGTGGACGAGCCGCCCTCGGTCCTGCTGCCGCCCTCGCTGTCTGCGGGGGCGCCGACCACCGGCCCACAGGCGCACAGCGTCAGGACCACGCTCGCTCGCAAGTCGGGCGCCATTGTTCTCAGGTTACATGGGGTTTAGATCCTGCTCCAGGGCGACAACAGGAACAAGTCGGGGAACTGATTCTGAGCGGAACTCACCCCGGACGTTGGCGCAGCTGCCGCCACCGACGTGTCGCTGGTCACGGGCTACGCGTACTGCTGGCACGCGGCTGGGTTCCCCGACGGGTGCGCCGGCGCCCCAGCGGGAGTCTTGATTGCGGGCGCGCACGACGGTGACATCGCCTCGGGCGGCGGTAGAGGCCTCACGCAGCCTGTAGGACAGCGACGTCCGCGTGGCCGGACGAGTCTTTTCTGTGCGAAGGCGATGCGACGGCCAGCTCGAGCTGGCGTCCAACACCGGGCCCGGCCTCGATAAACAGCTGCTCAGCCTAAATCCACACCTGGCCGCAGGCCCGCTGCGCAACGACCGCGCTCGCTGGCGGCCCGCCGTACTCCGCAGCCCCTGCTTTTTCCCATTTCATTTCGCTCAAACGCCAAAACCCGCCGGCCTACTCGCGCGTGCTGAAGTGCGGCGCAGCGGCGAGCTGCGCGATGAACTCGACCATCCCGATCTCCCCCTCCGCCAGCGAGGTCCGGGCGTCCTCGGCCAGACAGGATTGGCCACCCGCTCCACCAAACACGTAGGCAGCCGTCAGACCGCTGACGCAGTCGGTCACCTCTGGCAGGGACGCGAGCGTCTCACCAAGGTCTGTCAGCCCCTCGAAGGCGACCTCCTCCTCAAGCACCCCCAGCGGAATGTTGCCGCTCGCATCGATCAGCAGACCGCCTTCGTCCGCCCGGTAGCGACCCTCGGGGCCAAAGTGCTCGAACGCAAACCCGATCGGATCGAAGAACGCATGGCAAGATCGACAGCCCGCGTTAGCCATGTGCGACTCCTCGTAGCGCTGCCGCGTCGTGGACACGTCCGGCTGCGGCTCCTCGATCGCCGGGATGTCCGCGGGGACGGGAGGACGCTCCTGGCAGAGCAATCGTTCGTAGACCAACAAGCCGCGCTGGGTGGGCGAGGACGCGTCGATCTGCGCATTGGCGGCGAGGATGGATCCCTGCGCCAGCAAGCCCACGCCCCAGTCCTCGGGGCGCGGCACGATCTCGCCGCCGGCCGACCCGCTGCCCCAGCCGTAGTATGCGGCAAGCTCGGGGTCCAGGCTCGTGTAGTCGGCGAGCAGCAAGGACGCGACGTCGCCCTCGTCCTCGAGGATCACGGTCTCGATGAAGCGACGGGTTTCCTGCACCAACGCCCCGCGAACCGCGTCGAACTCCGGTGTATCGGGCCGGGTCTTGAGCGCGACCTCCGGGTAGTCGATCCAGTCTTCGAAGAAGCGATGGACCCCCTCGCGTCCCGCATCACTCGCCAGGAGCATGCGTGCCTGCTCGACCCGCGCCTGGGGATCGGCAAGCCCACCCTGTTCACCCAGCGTTCGGAGTGCGTCCGATGGGGGTCCGCCTGCGTAGTTGTGCGCCAGCGCCGTTGCGAGTTCCCAACCGGTCAACGCCCGCGTGCCGTCGCCTGCGTCTTCGCCAAGCTCGGAGCGGTACACGACGTGCGGGGACTGGAACATAGAGACCAGCATCCACTTGATCCCGGTCGCGAAGTCGGAATCGCCGGATACCGAAGCATGCAGGTCGACGTAGCGATCCGTCTCTTCGTCGGAGAGCGGTCGTCGGAACAACCGGGCCCCGTACTCCTGTGCGAACGTGCGCGCGCAGCCTTCGTCGGGCGCTTCGCCGGAGCACGGGAGCACCTGAGCGAACACGGACGCGTCCGCGATTGCATCGCCAACGCCCTCCGCGGTCGAGAGAATCTCTGCCGCGGTTTGCTCGCCAACAAGAAGCGACCCGGCATCGTTGCGGAAGCCGAGCGCGCTGGTTGTATCCGCACCCACGGACACGCCTTCAAACGTGCTCGCGATCGGTGGGAACACCCCCTCACCGTGGCGTCAAACTCCGCCTGCGTAGAGGCACGCGGCGGAGGCCGAGCACCGGGGAGCTCGGCGGCAATCTCCTGCGGAGTGGTGACGGCCCGAGTGACACGCATAGGCCCGCTGCAGCGAGAGCAGAGCGAGATGTCGACGCGAAAGACGCGGGCGATGGGGCGATGAGCGTCATCCAGGGTAAGCGGGAGGGGCAGCATCGCGGAGCTGAGCGTGCCTGTGAGCGCGGTAGAAGGCCTCCACTTGCCTGCTATGACGCGTCCAGGATGCTGGCCGACGAACGAGCCGGTCCCCCCGACGTCGACCGGGCCCGCGAACTGCTGCGGTACGCTTGCGCCGGCGCGAGATCCTACTGCAAGCAGTATCGGCAGTTCCTTGTCCGGCACTGCGAAGCAAAGAACGACCAGGCGTGCCACGCATTTGCGGTCGCGCTGAAGGACTCGGATCCGATCCTTGCCCAGGACATCGTGGACAAGGCTTGCCAATGGGGCGGTGAGGTGACCCGCGCACTTCGAGACGCGTGGACTCGCCTTCATTGAGGCGCTTGCTCGCCCATTCAGGGGTCCGCGTATCGGGGTCTGCAGATCGGGTCTAAACGCCGGGGTCCCCCGCTGGAACAGCCTTCGGCTCCAGCGCTGCGATGTCGTCGCAACTCGCGGAACGCAAGACCATCACCGAGGCCCCGCCCGAGGTCAGTGGGAACAGGGCATCCGTGCCGGCGGATCTGATCCCGTCCGTGCGTCCTGCTTCCACGCCGCCCCGGTCGGCTACCGTCTCTCAGACTCGCCAGTCCACCCACGCGAGTCTGGGAGACGTGGTGTTCCCGTGCGAGGGCGCAGCCCGAGCGCCTGCTCGCCTTCCGAACCTGCTGGCCAAAATTGCGCTGCACGGCGTCGCATGGGTCCGGAGACGTCAGCGCGAAGGCTCCCGGAGATGCTCCTGCGCCATGAACAGGCCGCCGCCCTTGTAGCGGCTCCTCCCGAGGAAGAGCGGCCCAGCGAGGCTTGTCTCGAAGGTCAGGGAAAGGAATGCCGCCAGGCCCCGACTAGCGTCGGCGTAGGTACGGAGAACCTCGACGCTGGGTCGGGGCAGGCCTGCCTGGTCGCAGGCATGCTCAACATCGATGCGTACGGCGTCGCTCGGGTCACCAACTCGTCGATGACGATTCACGTGATACGGCGTAACCGACTTCCACGACCGGCTGCTCCTTACAAGCGGGTCGTCCGGAGCAGGTTGTATTCTCTCGACCGAAAGGAGTCCCGCGGGCCCGGCCCGAAGCGTTCTGAAGCCACCGAGCGCATGCTCCAAGGTGAGAAAACCCCGGTTTTGGTGGCGGGAATCCGCAGGCGCGGTGCTCATGATGAGGAGCAGATTCCGCTCCAGATCGCACGAGTATGCAAGCTGGTGCGGGTCGTTGGCGGGGCCACCGTCCTTTCCATGACCGGAGACCCACGACGGCAGGGGCCGACGGCCGATGGCGTCCTGGAACCGAGCGAGGGTGGCGCGGCGCAGCGCGGACGCAACCAGAAGGGCGGCCTCTGGGCTCCTCGACGTGAGGCCGTCATGGACACGGAACGCGAGGAGTCTTGTCGCGTTCTCCGAAGCTGGCTGCATCAAGCCGAGGCCAAGGAAGCGCCCGTTCCCGATGACGAGAGGGCCGGTGACGGGCTCGGTGAAGCGTAGCGAAACGTGCCAGAGCTGTTTCTCCGTGAAGCGGGAGCCGCGCGCGAAGCTCTCGGCTCGTACTCCTTTGGCAGCAAATGCCTCTCGCTGAACCTCGACGTGAACGCCGGCGTGTTTCACACCTGCGTGGCGGAGGGCATCCCGTACGGCCGCTACAGCACGACCTTCCTCTTCTCGCCGGTTGCGCTCGTTCTTGGGTTGTCGAGGATCCGGGGAAGGATCGACGCCGCGGCGTGAGACCGGGAGCGCAACCGGTGTGATGGACTGCCACCGCGTCGCTGGGCTCAGGTAGCGATCGACCATTCGGCGGTCGGCGGCTGGGGCAAGCCTTATTGCTCCGTCGGACTGAAGTTCGCATCGTCCACACGCCCACAGGAGGTCCTCCCTCGAGACAGCTTCGACTCCGGGGAACAGCAGCGCAAGCCGCCGAATCTGCGGACTGGTGTGCTCGTGCCCGATGGAGGGGACTGGGATGATTCGGAGTCTCTCGTGCGATGGAACGCGAGCATCTGAGGCGGGATCGCGCCCGATCAACAATCGCTGGAGAGCCGTGCTCTTCGTCTCTTCGAGCGTATCCTTCAGCGCGTTGAACATGCTGTCGCGGACGGCAGTGACCAGACCGTGGGCGTCGGAGAGTGGCCATGTCGCAAGCTGACCCGACTTCCCCCTGGCAGGGACGAGATCCAGAGCTTCTACGAGCAGCTTGCCGCCGTAGCGGACTTGGGGGAAGAACACCATCGGGGGCTGAGTGAACAACTGCTTTCGCTTGCGCTTGTCAACGACGGTATGAAGTCGTTCGAGCGAGGCCCGAAACCGCACTTCGAGGCGCTGGACCGAGCCGGGCGCTGGGCAGTCCAAACCCACCGAGCCGGGTCCGGAGCCTGGCCGAAACCACTGACCTGGGTACGCGTGCTCAAGACTCTCGAAGTCCCCGGAGCACAGCACCGATAGCGTTGCGTGCGCCATGTCCATGCCGCGTCCAAACTGGTTGAGGTGGTTCGCGGCCTGTGCGAGCGACGGGATGTGCTGGCTCTCTTCGGCGATCTGCCAGAGGTAGTAGTAGGGAACGCCATCGTCGAGCAGCCGGACGCTCGCTGACTTCGCGACTCGGATCTCCTCGACCCTCCTGGGCACCCCATCAACCGCGTCAATATCGTTGTTCGGTACAAAGTGATTCGCCGCCGCACCAGCCTTGGAGTTGGGGGCGGCGATGATCGGTGCGCTCAAACCCTCCAGCCAGGCGAATGCAGCCTTGTTGGGGTCGGAGAGACCCTGGCCTCGACCCGCGGCTGAGACCAGCGCCTGGAAGGCTCTCGCAGGCGAGGGCGGCCACTCGGGGGTCCCGTGAAACCGAGCCTCCATCGGGTCGATCCGAAGGCACAGCCACCGTCGATCCTCCGGGCTGCTCATTCGCCCTTCTTCTTCTTTGTATCGGCAGTGGCGAGCTTCTTGTCGAACTCAAGATCCCGGTCTTCACCAACCCCGAAGGCATCAGCGGCGGACTTTGCAAGAGAGCGGACCGCGTCCTGCGACCACTCGAGAGGGGTTCGTTGACCATCTCGATGCACGAGAACCCATGTCGCTGGCATCTCGGTGTCTGGGACGAGAACGCAGCCTTGTCGCAGAAACGGATCTTGCGGCTGACCCGCGGCAACAAGTGCGAGCCCGAGCAAGTATTGACGCAGTTCGTCCTGTCTCTGACCGTTCAAGCGGCGTAGTGCGACGAGGTTGACGGTCGTGTTGCGCCGAATGCCGCCGTGGGCGACGACTCCTCCGGGGTTGTCGCGCGCTGGGACTGCACCGTAGCCACGCTGAGCGACAGGGGACTTTCCGTTGTCGTCCTTCTCCGAGATGATCCCGAGCGACTTGTAGTCGATCGGGGGGAAGTACTGAGCGGATCGACGGAGCTCCGAGACGTTCCAGGCTCGAACAGAGGACTGCAGGATCCGTGGAAGCTTGGTTCCGGTTTCTCTCGAGTCCCAGGCGCCAAAAACCAGTGATGTTGGCGCGATCTTTGCGATCGGCTCCGCGTCTCCTCCTTGCTGGGACTTGAACGCTTCGTTTGCCTCCTGCGCCAGACCCGTGCACCGCACCAGGGCATCACCAAGGCGGTGGCCGGCCTCGAGCAACGAGACGGAGCCTTCAACGTCTGCCTTCTTGTCGGCGTATCGAATCGTGATCTGGGGGACGAGCGCGCGCAACTCTTCGGACAAGAAGAGCGGCTCCAATCGGTTCGCTTGAGAGCCCACGGAGTCGACGAGCACGGTCTTCGTGCCGTCGGCCATGGTGTCCGTCGCGTACGGCGTCTCCTTGCCGGTTGTTGCAAACGTCGGTGGAAAGAACGGCTCGTCCCTTCCCTCGACCGGAACGAGATGTTCCTGGAGGTGAAGAGCGACGAGGGACTCGTCGCGAACGCAGCGGTCGAAGAAGTCTTGATTGATCGAGATCGGTTCAGGCATGGGATGCGGTCGTTTCGGTGACGGAGGTAATGCAGCGCGCCTGGCCCTCTTTTGCCGGCCAGTCCAATCGGATTCGGAACCCTCGACTCGTGATTGCGGGGAACCTTGCGCCAAGCAGTGCGCGCTGAACGAGAGCGGGAAGCGGAGAACCGTGGACGAAGTATTCGTAGAGCAACTTGTCCCTGGAAGACGGCCGGTGGGGGCGGGCGTGGCTCAGCCCGATGGCGGCGAGGAGTTCGACGAGTGGAAACCCAACCGCGGTCACGCTCGGATGAGCGTTGAGGGAGAACCCTGACTCCGAGGGCACATAGTCCCTCCGCCAGTCCAGCCGGAACGAGCTGGAAAGCGGCGTCGCGAGGTCGAACGGCGCGTGGCGAGACTCAACGATCTGACCGCGTACGAACTCAAGTGTCTTCGCGAAGATCACTGCCCCTGGGAGCCCCCCGGCCCCGCCCCAAAACTTGACCTTGTCCCGCCGCGTTGCATCGCCCCAGTGGTGGACGATCAACTGATGTGCTCCAGAACTCAGCCGGGCCGGGAGCATGGCAGGGGCTGATGGCGGCGGCATCGCGAAGCCCTGCTGTCGAGGCTCGAGAACCGTAGGGAGGCGCCACGTCTCCATGTCGAGCGTCTCCGCGTGTGACTCAGGAACCAACCCGCACACTTCACACGCTGCGAGAAACTCCAACACACGGTCAAACGCGTCGGACCCGTCGTCGAGCTCCAGATAGAAGCGCGCCCCCCCCGGGTCGCTCCAATCGAACTCCGAGATTGTTGGGCCGCAGAGAATTTCAGCCGCCTCCATGAAACCAAGACAGGCGAACACCTGGCCGGGGTTCTGCAGATCCACAGGAACAAAAGGGCGGGTCATCGTTGAACCTCCTCGAGCTTTCGCGATGCCTGCTGGTCGGCGGCTCGCACCAGGGCTTCGAGGTAGGCTGTACCCCACACCCCCCAACGCTGCTGCACCCTGACGAAGCGCAGCGCCACTTCCCGGGCGCGCACCTTGGCGACGCTGGGCGGCTCGGATTCGAGACCGTCCCAGCTGATGTTGGGGCGCGCCCAGCCATGGTGCGCTGCGACTAGATGCAGGACCAAGTCTTGATCCTCGGAATGAAGAGCTGCGAGTTCAGGGTGCGACTCGACGTAGCTCAAGGATCCGAACTCATGTCGGTAGCCTTGAAGAAGCTGTGTTCGAACCGGGCCGCGGGTTTTTGCGTATGGTCCTTCAGCGTCGGGAGCGGAGAACGCCCGCTGCCACCGCTCGGCGCGTTTGCCTTCGTCGTGGAGCTTCGCCGCGAGCTGCACGATGGCGGCCGTCGACTGTGGCAGCCTAAGTCGGGTTGCAATCGAATGTGCATGGCTCGCGGTCCAGTCGTGATGTTCTGCGAGGGCCTGCTCGCTGCACGACAAAGATCGGTCATCCTCGGTCTCCGCGTTGCCGCGCCACCGGAAGACCCGGTAGATGTGCGTGGGTTCATCTCGGACCGCACCAGAGTCGTCCGCCATTCCCTCGCGAGAGGGGATCTCAGCCCGCAAGCTCCACGGCGATTCGAGGTTTGTTTGGGGCCCGTCAAACGGGTCTCGGCAGACGCGCCAGGGTACTTCGGGTTCCGCACCCGCGGACATTTGCCATCCGTTCGGACCATCGGCGGTGTCAACAACGTCGGCGTCCTTGGGGCCGAGGAGGCCGGCCCTTGAAAGGCCGCCGAATCCGGCGCTGACGACGAGCGTCTTGTCGGCCAGCCTGCGTTCGAGTCCGGCCTTGGAGGCCCGTCGAGTGTCAGTGAGTTCCTCACTGAACTCTGCACGGCTATCGAGAACGATCAGCCGCGTTTTAACAAGCTCATCGGGCTCGAGGCGCTTGGAGGACTGGAGCAGCCAGTCCACGAGTTGCCAGGTTTCCACCGTCACGGTCTCGGCCATGTGCGGCGGAGCGGACTTCAAGAGTTCCTCGAGGACGACGGGCTGGGCCGGAAGGAAGCGTCTCCAGACAACTCGCGATTGAGCGCGCTGCTCGACCCAGCCCCTGAGCCACGGGGCGACCTCGGGCCGGCCGGTGTGGACCAGGAGGCTCGTCATGGCCCAGCTTTCGAGAACAGGCGTGGACAGTGGCGGATAGAGGGGCTCTGGGGTCGTGGCAGCCTGCAGCCGAGGAGCTTGCGCAGGATCGGCGCGAAGTTCCTCCAATGCCGCCGGAGAAGCGCTCGGTTCCCCGGCGGGGTCCTTGGGCAGGGCGCCCAGGAGCCCCAACGCGGCCTCAAGATCGGCGGATTCGTCGCTCGGCGATGACTTCGCCTTCTTGGCCTCCGACAGCGCGGGCACCACAACGACCTTCGCATCCTTCTCGCCTCGTCGGTTGACCCGTCCTAGTCGTTGTACGAGTCGTTCCCACGCGACAACGTCACACACCATGTGGTCCGCGTCGAGGTCGACGCCCACTTCGCCGGCAGCGGTCGCAAATACGAACGCGTCTGTCGAGATGGGCTCGCTACTACCCGCCAGGAAGCCGAGCCGAGCAAGCGTTTGGGCCGCTTGCTGTCGCTCGTGGATTCGGCGCCCGCCCACGAAGAGTTCTGTCTCCGGTTTGGGGCGACCGTTCGCTCCTTTCTTGCCCAACGCGTCCAACAACTTCATCGCCTTCTCAGCGTTGTCTCGGCTGCTTGAGAAAATGAGGATTCGGGTCGCTTCGTCAGAGGCGAGCGCGAGGTCCCACGCCTCGTGTGCAAGACGCTCCGGGAGATCTTTAGAAGTGACCGGGTCCCGTAGAACCACCTGCTTCTTGGCGTGATACCGCGCGCGCACAACGGGATGCTCAAGATCCTCCTCTGAAAGGCGGAAAACCGCAGCATGCTTGCGCCCGGTTGCGGAAAGCGAGATCAGTCGGACGGGGGGAATACAGGCTTGAGTCGGGCAAGCCGCCGACCGCGTTGCGGTGTGCTGGCTGACCTGCTCGATGAGTCGCTCGAAAGCTGGCACAAGGTGCGACTCGTCGAGCACGAAGAGGGTATCGGCGCCAAGAAGACCAGCCTGATAGGGCCGCATCTTTCTCGAGACCCCATAGCCCTCAAACAGGAGCCGGGATCCGATCATGTCGACAGTTCCGACGACGATCGCTGGGCTTGCCGGATCGTCGAGCCACTCACGGTTGTCGACGAACTGGCCTCGAAGCGTCGAGATGGGCAAGGGCTTCTCGTCGGTGAGACCCAGCGCATCTCGGACGTCGGACTTGCGAGCGACCCACTTCCGAAGGTCCTCCGCGACCCTGGTGGACTGGTCGACGACGGCCCGTCGGTCGACCACGTAGACGAGCCGTCGCGGCAAGTCGGCGCCGAGTGCCCTGGCGACCAGCCAGATCGCAAGTACAGAGGTCTTACCGAGTCCCGTGGGTAGGTCGAGGGCCCGTGGTATTTGACCGTCGCGGAAGAGTTCCAAGAGCCGCGATTGCCAAGGGAAGGGGCTGTGCTCGGTTGGCAGCGCGAGTGCTTCCCGGAGCCAGGTAGCTTGGTGATCTGAACGCATGAGCGAGGTTCGGTTCAAGAAGAGCAGGGAAGAGTGATCAAGCGGAGATCAACCCTTGAAGTGGCCGAAGCATCTCCGCGCGCAGCTCTGCGGGCTCTACGCTGAGGACGCCGTCGGCGTAGGCGCGCAGCGTCCTGGCGAACTCTCGGCACGAGGCGTAGGGCACGGTGCTGACGAGGGTGTCGGCGTCTTGCCACTCGTCCTCTTGAGCGGGGTGCCAGACGACGTGGGAGAGCCAGCGGGCGATCGGGTTGCACAAGACAACGCGGGCCTGGGCGGGGCGGTCGTGGTCGATGCCGAAGGCGGGGTCTCCTCCTGCCCAGATCCGGTCGGCAGGTGGGACGGGCTCGAGCGGGTCACCGAAGTCGGGCGATCGCGAGACGCGGTGAACGTGGGCCAAGCGAAACGTCCGGGGCTGGCTGTGCTTGCGGTCGTAGGCACGCACGTACCACGACGAGTCGTGCAACCGCAGCGTCCAGGGTTCGATCAGGCGCAGCTTCCGGCTCTCGGAGGACCATGGACTGGAGAAGCAGATCTGGACCACCTGCTCGCGGACGGCTCGGAGTAGCGAATGAAGAACCTCTGGGCGCACGCGCGTCGCGGAGGTGAAGGAGACGTCGACGGGGGTTCGCAGCGCAGCAGGAGGCGCTTCGCGGCGCAGTCGCATCCTCTCGTCGAGCCGCTCGGCCAAGCTGCGCAGCCGCGTTCGGAGCTCATCGTCCATGAGGGCGCCCAACATGGATTCGGCGATCAAGATAGCCTGCAGGTCGTCGGCCTCGGGGGCATGCAGCGAGAGTCGGTAGTCGGGGTCGAGCAGGATCCACACGTTGGTGGAGCGATCGATCTCGACGACGGCTTCGTGCTTGAGGTCGGAGAGACAGCGCTGAACGGTGGGCTTGGAAGTCTCGCCGACCGCAGCGGTCAGCTGAGCCTTGGTCAAACCTTCGGGAGACGCGGCGAGCAGGCGAAGCACGCGGGCCTTCACTTCGGTTCTTGGAAGACCGCGACCTCCTTCGCTCACGTGTGGAGTTGTTGCATGGGGAAATGCCTTATGGCGACAGCATCTGGGGGGCGCGCGCAGATTCCTTCAGGCCGCTGTCCCGTATTGAGACGGTGTCCAGGATCCCGGTCAGAAGACCAGTGACTCGCGGGTTAATGCCGAGGGTTTTCTTCCAAGGAATCTCCCCTGCTCGAGCGGCGTGGCGCGTTGGAGCTCGGGACCCAGATCGAGAAACATGATCTGGTCCTGCGCCTGGTTGATCGCCTTGGCGAGCCGCGTCTCGAGCACGACGGCGTCTTGGCGTGAGAGTGCGCAGAGGAAGACGCTGTACTGCAGCGGATCGCCGAAGTCGCGAACCACCTTGTGGACGCGTCGCAGGCGCTTGGGATCGCAGATGTCGTAGGCAACGAGGGTGAGGCGTCGCATGGCTACCTCGTGGTGAACGGAGAGAACGAGGGTACCTCGCCCAGCAACCACTTCCCCAGAACGCGAACATCGAGGTCGAGCAAGCGGCGCACGCTGGCGCGGTAGCCGAAGTGCGGGTGGGTGGTGAGTTCGTCGGCGCGGCGTTCGTAGGCCGAGATCACGCGTCTGCGTCCGGAGTCGCTCAGGACGACGCCCGCGGACGAGACGTGGAAGTGATCGCGTCGAATGCCTCCGGTCGCGATCAGGCGAAGCATGGCGGTGTCGACCCAGGCGGCGCGAAACGGCTCGATGACATCGAGGGCGAGCGAAACCCGGCCAGGACGCATGGTGTGGAACAGGCCGAGCATGGGATCGAGTCCGACTCGAGTGAGGGCAGCGGCGGCGTCCCGGGTGAGCAGGGCGTAGCCGAAGCTAATCATGGCGTTGATCCGGTCCCGAGGAGGCCGGCGGCTGCGCCCGCAGAAGTCGGCCTTCCACTCAGGAGGAACAATGGCTGGAAATGCGAAGAAGTATCGAGCCGCCGCATCGCCTTCGTGGCCGCGCAGGGCGTCGATGTTGTCGGTGCGTCGCGCGGCGGAGAGCGCCACCTTCATGTCGCGCAGGGCGTGGTCGACCGCGGTGCGGGTCTGTTGGCGCCGCGCTCGCTCGTCGGGCAAGACGCCGCCGGCCCACGCAGGTAGGTCTCCACCAAGGTCCTCGTGCGCGACGGCATCGACGCCCTTGCGATAGCGTCGAAGCACGGTGCGCTGGTTGTTGATCTTTGCGGTGACCCAGGCGCGTGCGGCTTCGAGGGAACGGGCGGGATCGTCGGCTGCGCGAAACTGGGCTCGGCGCAAACCGACGTTGAGCGTCATGACGGAGTGCGTCAGCCCGAGCAGACGACCGGCGCCGGTGTGATGCGAGATGGGGACGCCAGCCTGAAGCAGATGGGAAGTACAGGGCTGAGTGAGTGAGGCGGCACCGTAAATAGCAACGTGGCTGACGTCTTTGACGGGCACCTTGTGTTGGTCGCCGCTACGCAAACACACGATGAGACTGTCCCCGCGCTTGCGCAGGACGGTGCCGGGGG
>CAYGTG010000073.1:0-15050 GCA_964352485.1 uncultured Nannocystaceae bacterium
GGTCTGTCGTCACCAGCGCGTCGATCTGCCGCTGCACGGTGACCGGAAGCGGCGTTCGTTTTCGCAGCGCGGCGACCTTCTTCGCGCGCTTCGTCTGGCCAGGCTCCGCCAGCGCCACGAGCGTCTGGGCAACCTCGAGCTCCTCCTCGGAGAAGTCCGATACGGACGCTTTGGATTGCAGCGTCGCGAACTGACCTGGCGTCAATCGCATGCGCTCACGGGCCCGGGTGTCTTCGGGTCGAAAGAGGGCGGCCGCGCCGTAGTAGTCGGCGGCAAATCCATCCCCGCCCTCGCGGCCCCAGTACGCATCGCCAAGGTCACAGAGCGTGTCGGCGAATTCGTTGCGAAGGCCTTCGGCGGCGCCCTGACCCAGCTCGGCGGCGGCCCCCTCCAGAGACTCCAGCATGACCACGTTCTCGTAGGCGGTCAGGTAGTTGGGGTCGTCGTGAGGTGGGTAGACGAAGTATGAGCGTGCAGCCGCCTCGCGGGCTTGTTCCACGATCGCCTCGACCTGCTCCTGATCGGCCGCCGTTGGCTCGGGTTGGAGCGCCAGCGTGACCGCTGCGGCTGCGCCCGTGGAAACGACCAGCGACAGGCCAACCGCGGCCCACTGGACGCTCCGCTTGCGGCGGTCTTTCGACAGCGCGGCCAACAGCTCACGCATCGACGCGAAGCGCTCGTCCGGACGCGGACGCAGCCCCCGCAACACCGCCTTGTGTAGCCACTTTGGAACAGAGTGATCGGCGGGCGGCTCCTGGACCTCCCCCACAGAGACTGCCCGCTGCAGCTGCTCCAGATCCTTCCCCACGAAGGGGCGCTCCCCGTACAGACCGAAGTACAGCGTCACGCAGAACGCAAACTGATCTGCCGCGAACCCGACATCGGCGCCTCGAAACTGCTCGGGTGACATAAACGCCGGCGTGCCGACGATCGTGCCTATGGCGGTCAAGGACTGGTCGAGTAAGCCACCGCTGTGAGACGGGCTGCCGTGGGGCTCGGGAGCGGTCGGACTCGGGGCGGCCACAGCTCGGGCAAGGCCGAAGTCGACCACCCGTACGCGCCCATCGTCGCCGACCAGGATGTTGCTGGGTTTGAAGTCGCGGTGAATCAGGCCGGCCTCGTGCGCGGCGATCAACCCTTCGGCGGCCTCGAGCATCAAGTCGCGAACCTCTTGCCACGACGGTGACCGCGAACCCACCCACCGCGTAAACGTCTGGCCCTCGATGAGTTCCATCGCGACGAACACACTCTCGCCGAACACGCCGACATCGTGCACGGGGACGACGTTGGGATGGGAGAGCTTGGCCATCGCCTGCGCTTCTCGAAGCAGCCAACGTTGGGCTTCGTCGTCTTGGCGCTGCCCGGACCACGATGGATGCAGGAGCTTGAGCGCGATCCGCCGATCGAGCTTCGGGTCGTAGGCGATATACACCTGGCCCAACCCGCCCGCGGCGAGTAGGTCCAGCACGACGTACCGACCCAGCGTCGTGCCTCGCTGCAGCGCCGGCACAGGCGCGCCCGGCAGGGCCGCTTCGCCCTCCCCCACCGCGGTGGTCTTTGCCGAGTCGAACGAACCGCCTTCCAGCGGCAGGGCCTCTGCGGCTTCTGCGACGAGCGCCGAACACTCCGCGCAGGTGTCGATGTGAGTGCGAATCCGCCCCAGCGCGTCTTTGGGCACCTGCCCGGTCGCGAAGGCGACGATCTCGTTCTCGTCGGGACACTCCACTAGAAACGCAGCGCTCCGGTCGGGCTCAGGGACACAGCACGCCCCCGGCGTCGCGGGGAGGACAGCCCCAGCGCCACGGCGGAAGCGACCGTAATCACCGCTCCGCCGACGCTGAGCCCAATCGCTTCGCCAAGGGTGTCATAGAGAAATCGACAGTTGCCCGCAGCGTCGACGTTGGAGCCCGCGCAGCGTTCTCCCGGGGCGGGGCGTCCATCGAGCGCGAAGAATGTGGCCCCGGCTGCGAGTCCCACGATGCCGATGCTCAGCCCAACCCATGCGATCGGCCTGAGGTTTGTCCGCGCCTTCGGAAGCGGCTGGAGCTCGAGGGCAATGATGGACTCGACACCGTCGACCGCCAGGACTTCGCGCTCGAGCGTCGCATAGCCATCGAACTCGGCCCGGGCAACGTGTTTTCCGGCGACCACCTCGGTGCGCACGGGCGCGTCGCCGATGACCTCTCCGTCGATGAGCACCCGCGCTCCGTCGGGGTTCGTTTCCACGATGAAGACAGGAGGCGCCTGCACCAGGTCGTCGATCTTCGTTCGCAGCGTGGCGCTTTGGTCCGCGATCAAATCACGAACCTCGCTGACGCCGCACAGCTCGCACACCTCGTGACTCTCGGCGACGACCTGACCCGTCGTCCCTGCGATCACCGCGATGTCGATGACGTAGCGTCGGTCCTCCCCGACGACCGTCGCCCGAACCACGTAGTCCGCCGAGGTGTCTTCGGCGAGCTTCACGAAGCACGGGGCGTCATCGCATGCGGTCGATGGGACTTTGGTGCCGAAGGCGAGCTCGAACGATCCACGCTCGAGCCCCTCGGACACGGCCTGCGCGAGTTGCGGGGTCCAACCGGGGACGACGGTCCCCTCGACCTGCAGGGGCAGCACCACCACCCGGTGCGTCTCCGATGCTTGGCTCGTTGCGGGCCATCCCAGGCAACTCGCGAGTACCCAACACAAGGACCGACGCATTCAGCGTGACGATAGCAGCTGAGCTCACCGAACTTATTTCGTCGATCCATGCGACAGGATCCCGGTGACCGTGTCTCGGTCCGCGTGATGGAGAAACGCCGCGCTCATCGGGTACGTCTGTGTGGGCTGTTCTGGGCTGGCCTCGGGCTTGGTGGGTGCTACTCGGGCGTGGATACAGACGCGAGCCCTCCAGGGGCCGATACCGCCGAAACTGGAGAAACTGGAGAAGGAAGCGAGGGCGGCGGAGGAGAAGGAGAAGACACCGGCGGGTCTGACGGGGAAATCCCCGAGGTCGGGTGTGCGGAACTCCGGCCGGGTCGCGCGCCACTGCGCCGAATGAGCGACGTCCAGTACCGCAACACGGTGGACGACCTCTTCGAGGGGCAGGTGCTCGCGAGCGAAGACTTTCCTTCGACCTCACGTGCATTCGACTTCTCGAGCGACCCCGGCGCGAACCAGGTGACCGACCTCGCCGCCGAGCAGCTCTTGCTCGCGGCGGAGGATGTGGGCGACCAGGTGATCGCGTCGATCGAAGACCTCGCGCCTTGCCGCTCGGGCGACGCCGTGACGTGTGCCGAGGCCTTCATCGACGCGTTCGGCCCGCGCGTGTTCCGACGTCCGCTGGAGGCAGGCCGTCGCGAGCTGCTCCTCGACGTGTTCCGGGCCGCCGAAGCCGAAGACGGGTACGCCGACGGCATCGGCCGCGTGGTGACCGTCGCGCTGCAGATGCCCGAGTTTCTCTACTTCCTCGAGCAGGGCGTCGACGGAGACGAGAACACGCTGCGCCTCGCGGATCACGAGATCGCCTCGAGGCTTTCCTATCTCTTCTGGGACACCATGCCCGACGACGAGCTTCGCGACCTGGCCAATGCTGGGGAGCTGCAAGACCCCGACGTCGTCGAAGCCCAAGCGCGCCGGCTCCTCGCCGATGCACGCTCTGCTCCGGCACTGACCCGGTTCTATCGCGAGTGGCTTCAGATCCGGCAGCTCCGACCCGCCGACAAGGATGCGGAGCGATTCGCGGGGTTCGGCGCCAACATGATCGCCTCGATGGACACGCAGATGCAGCGGTTCGTGGCCAACTCGCTGGCGGGCGAGGACCCGACCCTCAGTCATCTCCTGACGTCCAATACCGTGCCGGTCGACGGCAACCTCGCCCCCATCTACGGCGTGTCAGGCGTCGAAGACTGGACCACGCTCGAAGTGGATCCACAACAGCGCGCAGGCCTGCTCACTCTACCGGGCTACCTCGCGGCACATGCCTACACCGAGGAGACGTCCGTCGTCGAACGCGGCCTTCTCATCCGGTCGCGGGTGCTGTGTCAGTCCATCCCCGCACCTCCGGGCAACGCGATGGACAACGCGCCTCCGCTGCCCGAGAACCCGACGGAGGCCGACCGAACACGCGCCCTGCTCGACACCGCCGCGTGCGGAGGCTGTCACGTGTTGATGAACCCCTTGGGCATGGGCTTCGAGAACTACGACGCCATCGGTGCCTGGCGCGAGACTTACGACAATGGCGAGGTCATCGAGCCGCAGTGGACGCTCACGGCTCCGCCCGAGGGACTCGAGGAGCAAGACTTCGATGGCGCGGTCGAACTCAGCCAGCTGTTGGCGGGGTCCGAGCCGGTGGGGGCATGTTTCGTCTCCAACTGGCTGCGCCACAGCTACGGCGCCCAGCCCGGGAGCACCGAGGTCGACCAGTGCACCCTGGACGCGCTCAGCGACGCGTTCGATGCGTCGGGCCAGGACATTCCGTCCCTGATGCTCGCCATGACCCGCTCCGATGCTTTCCGCTACCGCGACATCTCCACCGAAGAGGACTAAAGCGATGACCACACGACGTAACTTCCTCAAAGGTGCCGGCGGCCTGGCTGTCGGTCTTCCATTCCTTCCCAGCATCTCGGAGACAGCCCGTGCCGGCGGCGGCGACAGCCCGCAGCGGCTCATCCTGCTCTTTCAGCCGCAAGGCATGATCATGGACGAGTGGCACCCGACGGGGACGGGAAGCAACTTCGAACTCTCGCCCATCCTGTCGGGGCTGGCGCCCATTCGAGAGCACGTCAACATCATCTCGGGCCTCGACAACCGCGTCCCGATGATGGCGCCGTTTCAATATGGGCACCCCGGAGCGTCCAAGGCCATCTGGACCGGCATGCCGATGGGCTTCAGCCTCACCCCCGACGGCCAGATCAACGACAGCGTTCCCGAGCCCGAAAACGTCTGGAGCATGGGAGCAGGCGGACCCTCGGTCGACCAGGTCATCGCCCAGCGCATGGCCGCGCCCACGCCCTATGCGTCGCTCGGTCTGTCGATCGGCACCACCAGCTACCTCGAGGCGGCCGCCAGCTACCACTCCGGGTTTGAGGAGATGGTCGGACTCGAGCCCGACCCGCGTATCGCCTACGATCGCCTGTTCGAAGGCTTCGACCCGGGCACCCCGAGCGCGCTCCAGCGCCTGCGCGCCGCTCGTGGCAGCGTCTTGGATGCCGTTGCCGAGTCGTACGCATCCACCACTGCTCGCGCATCGGCACTCGACCGAGAGCGTCTCGAAGCGCACGCGGAGAAGATTCGCGAGCTCGAGCTGCGGTTCTCCAACGGGGCGGGAGGCGGGCAAGGCTGCGCCCTCCCGCAGTTCTCGCTTCCAGGCAACTACGACCCTGAGCACTCCGACTTCGACGACGTGGGGTCGATCGCACAGATCGAGAACGCCGTGATGGCGCTGGCATGCGACATGACCCGGGTGGTCTCCATCCAGTACACCCATGGACATGACAATCGCTTCCCCTGGCTCGGCCACCCGTTCCCATTCGAGCTGTGGGATGGCTGGCACGGCATCTTCCACATCACGCCAGGCGGCCCAACCGGGCGCGAAGACCCGGTCGTGCGTGCCGCGATGATCGACGCCATGCAGTGGTACGCGAACAACTTCGTACACCTGGTCCAGCGACTGGCCGAGACCCCCGACGGCGACGGGACACTGCTCGACAGCACCCTCGTGGTCTGGGCGTGCGAGCTTGGCGACGGCGACGGGCACGGCAGCAACAACATTCCGATCGTCACCGCCGGAAACATGTGCGGAACGATCGAGACCGGTCGACACCTCCAGTTTCCGGGGCGCTCGACCAACGACCTGCTCGTCTCGATCCTCAACGCCTTCGGCCACGAAGACACCAGCTTCGGGCTCGCCGAGGCGTGCGACGGAGCGCTCCCAGGCTTCGTGTGACAGTGACCTGCGGACCTGTCGCTCCTGGTCGCTCTTGCGTGGGGGCGACGGTGCGGGGAATGGGGACGAGTCGACGCGAACCTGTATCAGGCCATCGCGGCGGGGGCGGTCGTGAGCGTGTCGCGATGCACACGGCAGCGCGCGAGCACGGGCAGGATCGCGCGGCAGATCGACTGGGTCGAATCGAAGCCAGGCTCGGGCAGTAGTCGGACGTTGCCACGTACGCCGTCGTAGGCGAGCTCCCGACCGCCGCCGGGCAAGCCCTGAGCCGCGAGCGCCTTGGCCACCAAAAGCGTGATCTCGGTGACGGGATCGGGGGCGTCGGCGCGGACTCGAACTTCCAGGTAGGAGGTCACGGCGTCTGCATGCAGCGTCTCCACCCGCGGGGACTCTCCGACCGAGATGCCCACGACGGACTTCCCAAGCGACAGCCCGTGGTTGCGTGCATAGACGAGGAGTTCCACGGTGAAATCGATATCAGCCCGCGGCGAGCACACCAAGGAATCGGCAGCAATGACGTGCCGGCGAGCCACCACCGCGCCCGTCTCCTCACCCAGACTGTCGCTGGACCGCCGAGGGGATGAGCCCACGTATCGTCTTCCTACGCCGCCCTCAGAGCCACCGGATCGCTAAAGCTGCCGCAAGTGCTCGCGTGCGATGCCAGCGCTGACGTACTCCCCCTCAGCGCGGTCGAAGATCTTCACAGCGTCGCGGAACGCCTGGCGGGCGGCGTCGTCATCTCCCGCCTCGAGGAGCGCACGCCCGAGCTTGGTTTTCACGATCGCGACCTCGGGATGCGCTTCGCCGTAGAGGGCGATGAAGGTCGCCGTACTTTGCATGAGGTGACGGCGGGACGCCTCGTGCTCGCCGAGCTTGGCAAGCTCCTCACCGAGGTTGCTCGCGATGGTGGCTGCAGCGCGCTCCGCTCCCGGGGTCGCGCGCACGATCGCCAGTGCTCGTGAGAACTCATCGATGGATGCCTCGCTGTCGCCGGCTTGGGCGTGCACTTTGGCGCAGTTGTTCAGAATCGAGCCGAACTGAGGGTGAGCGACACCAAAGGCATCCTCCGCTGCAGGGACCAGCGTCTCGCACTGCTGCGCAGCACCCTCTGACCGCCCGAGGCGGACCAGCGTGAGCGCGTAGTTCGAGCGGACGATGACCACGTCCGTAGGCGCTGCGTCCGGGTCGGATTCGACCAGTGCGAGGGCGCGTCGCCGAGCAACGAGGGCTTCCTCGCCACGACCCAGTCGGTCCAGGAGCGCGGCGCGGAGATTGTGACCGAAGAGCAGCTGCGGGTGTTGATCGCCGAACGCGCCCCGTTCCAGCGCGAGCGCCTCCTCGATCAGCGCCAAGGCGTCCTGGGGTTGTCCCTCCTCCATGCGAAGCTGGCTGAGGGCGGCGAGGTTCGCGGCGAGGTTCGGGTGTTGCGCGCTCAGCCGCGACTCGACGATGTCACGGCTCTCGAGCAGGGCCGCCTCGGCCCCCGCGAACTTGCTGTTGGACACCAGGAGCAGGCCGAGGTCGTTGAGGGCCCGTGCGAGCAGCAGGCTCCGGGCGTTCAGCGAGCCGCGGGCGCGAGCGACCGCCTCGACGTGCATCGTTTCGGCTTGCACCGCGTCGCCGCGCTCTCCTGCAATCGCGCCGCCGATCAACAACGCATCGACAGAATGCCGCAAGGCAGGGATGCCGCCCTCCGCTTCGATGGCGACGTTGGCGTGCCGAAGCCACCGCTCACCATCGCCAAAGTCCCCCATGCGAACGCCCGCGCAGTCGGCAAGGTCGAGCGCGGCGCTCGCTGCAACGCTGGGTGCGTGCGCATCCTGAGCTGCAAAGTAGGCCGCTTCGAGCTGCTCGAGCGCCTGCTCCCGTTCTCCGCCGATCATGAGCAGCTGGCCGAGCCGAGCACGCGCGCGTGCGGACAACGGTGTCCAAGACGCCAAGTCGGCCTGCTCCACCACCGTGTGCGCCAGCTTCGTCGCTGACGAATAGTGGCCGAGCCGCTGCATGGTCGTGGCTTCGGCCAGGGCTCGGGTGGTCGTCAGAACCGAGGCGCGGCTTTCTGCAGGGGGCGGCGACGGGCGCCGCATCATCACAGAGGGGCGGGCGCAGTCTTGTGGCGGAGGAAGAAGCGTGACCGCTTCGGTCGAGGCCGCTGCGACGTGCGGGTCTGTGGAGGTGAGACCGTTGATGAGGGACTCGGTGTGCACTGCGACAACGTCCATGCACCAACGCCCACGGCGCTGCAGCTGGGGGGACCAATCCGCTGCGCAGGCCTCGGTGTGAGCATCGGTCCACGCGTGCACGTGTTGGTCGAGGGCCCCCAGGGTGTGGGTGGCTGCGGCCGGGGCAAAGGTGGCCCCGTGACTCACGAAGGCGGCGTGGACGTCCTCGCGCCGCTCAGAAGACCAAAACAGCGCCGCGGCCCGTTGTGCGTCGCGCTCGCAGGCGGCGAAGGCCCCAGCATCGCGCCATCGCGAGAGCGCCGCCGTACCGAGCACCAAGCACAGCACCGTCAACATTGCCACGGACGCTCCGAGAAGCATCTGCCTGGCAGAGCGCCGGCGAATCGTGCGGGCATGCACCGCGCGATCGAGGGCCTCGACCAGCACGCAGAGGCTCTCATGACGCGCACGGGGGTCGGCTTCCAACCCGCGGCGGAGCACAACGACCGCGGCGGACGGGATCGGGCCCCAGTCGGGAGCAGGTGCATGAAATCTCGACGCACCGAGTGCCTCTGCCGCGACTTTGCAAAACGCGTACTGGTCTGAGGCCGCCGAGGTGTGACCGCCTTCCACGACTTCCGGCGCGATGTAGCCGGCGGTTCCGCTCGCGCCGGAGGGGCCGGCGGCTGCGTCCACGGCGAGCCCGAAGTCCACCAGCTGGGCGTCCCCGGCTCGGTCCACCATGATGTTGTTGGGTGTCACGTCGCGATGGACGAGCCCCGCTTCATGTACGGCCGCCAGCCCGCGACCCGCCTGAAGCACCACGCGCACGCGATCTTCAAAGGAGGCAGCCTGGTCCGCCACCCACCCTCGGAGCGCTTGGCCTTCGACGAGCTCCATCGTGATGTGGATGCTGTGATCGTTTGCGAAGGCCTCGAAGACGGTGGTGACGTGGGGGTGGCGAACCTGGGCGAGCGCCCGGGCCTCTGCGAGGAGGTCGTGGGGGTCGGCGACGTCGAGCAACGACTTGAGGGCGAGCTTCCGGTCCAGCTTCGGATCGTAGACGGCATACACCGTGCCCATACCGCCGCGTCCAAGCTCCTCGAGCACGACGAAGCGTCCGATGCTGCTCGGAAACGGCGAGCGACCGAAGAGCTTTGCCCGTGCGTCGCGAAACGAGCGGTCGAGCAGGCCCTGGGCGAGAGAATCGGGCGCGGACGTTGTGAGCGCGACTGCAACGTCGTCGCGACGTTCGCCGGCATCACGTGCGTTCATCGTCCGTTTCCGAGCCGTTGAAGCAGCGCGTCGGCTTCGATCGCGCCCAGCTGCTTTTGGAGTTGTTCTCGAAGCGCCTGTCGGGCCCGGGTCAGTCGGCTTCGCACCGTGCCCGGGGCAATCTCGAGGGCCTCTGCAATCTCAGCCCCCCGAAGCGTCTCCCAGTAGGACAGCTCGAGGATGATCTGATGGTCCGAGGGGATCTGCTCCATCGCGGCCAGCAGTTGTTGCTTCTCCTGGTCTCGGACCACACGCCGGCTCGGGGTTGTGCCGAGGTCTGGAAGCGAAAGCTGTGACAGGGCCGCCGCGTCGCGATCGGGTTTTCGTGCCCGGAGATGATCGTAGAATCGAAAGCGCGCGACCTTGAGAATGAAGGCTCGAAAGCTCACGTGAGCGACGCGGTCGCGGTTCTCGACGCAGTCGAGGAAGGTCGCCTGCACCAGGTCATCCACATCGCGCGGCATTGCGCGGCCCCGCAGAAAGCGGTGGACGATCGGGAAGTAGCGGCCCAGCAGAAGCTCCCCGGCGGATTGATCGCCGTCCTGCCACGCCTGCAGCAGCGTCAGGTCTGGATCTGCGGTGGCCACCAACGCTCACCAGACGGGGCCGACGGCCGCGTGTTGCAGCAAAACGCGCTGGCAAAACAAAATCGGGAGCAGATTCGGCGCTCGTTCGTCTGGGGCCACGAGATGTCCCCCGCATGCAGCATTCTGAGGTCCACCGGGCTTCGCGCGCTTCTCTTTGCAAGCTGCGCCACGACCCTCGGTTGCGACGAGCCCCCACCGTCCGCCGAGATCCGCGACTCGCGAGACGACTTGAGCAACGTCCCGAGCTGGTGCTCGATCAACACAGGATACACAGAACGATGCATCGCAAGTTTCGTTGCCGCGCAGTAGTCGGGTTCCTGCTCGTCGCTTGTGGCGCCACGCTCGGCTGCTCCATGTTGGCCACAGGTCCCAGGATGGTCGACGACGCCGTGGTGGACCGCGCGTCTGCGCTGGGGGATGCCGACTTGATGGCTGACGTGAAGTCGCTTCACAACAATCGCCTCCGTGGACAAGGCAACCTCCAGGCTGGGATGTGCTTGCAGCAGTACGTGCGCGGCCGGGCAGCACAAGCCGAGCTGGCAACCACGCAAGACGACTATGGTCGCCGGGTTGCCCGGACTGAAATGCTGTCGGGATTTGGCACGTGCGCGGTTCAGTGCAAGCTCGCCACCGATCTAGGGTCCAAGTACACATCGACCGCGGCCAAGTACATCGAGCCGTGCGAGGCGGGTGCGAGTGCGTCCGAGCAGGCGATGGGGATCGACTATCTCGAGCGGCTGGTCGCGGTCTTTCGCGACGCCACGCAGCCTCTCGGACTCTTCTTGGCGCACAAAGATGCGACCGAGGCGATCGATGCTCTGCGCAAGCAGAACGTGGTGGACGAGACGTTCGAGCAGCTGGCGGTCGAAGTGAAGTCGCTCCACGACAAGAGCTCCGAAGCGATCGCGAGGGGGTCGAAGTTCTTCTACAGCGCCCCGGCTCAGGAGAACTTCCAGGTCCGTGCGCAGCTCGAGTCCGAAATCGAGGTCGTCACCGCGACCATGGAGCAGCTCCAGCCCGAGCTGCGGGAGGCAAGAGACACCGGGCGATCCGCCGACGCGCAGACGCTGCAACTCGCTCTTGCGGCCCATCAACTCCGGCTCGAAGAACTCGTTCAGCGGAACGCACGGCTCCAGTCGCAGTACGAAAAGATGGCGGCTGAGGTCGGCGTCTACGTGCGACCCTAGCCCTAGGGCCGGATCGCGAAGGTTCAGCGCACGGGGCTCGGCTGCTGGGGCGGTTGCTTGATGCCAGGGAGCTGTCGCTTGTGTCTCGCCCCCGCTAGAAAGTGTACGAGGAGCTACCGGTCTTGCTTCGATGAACGCGGGCCTCGATTTTTTTGACCCGGAGGATGGAGGCACCCCCACGCGTAGCGCATGCGACAGATTTGCCTCTGCCTGAGCTACGCAGGCCTCACCACGCTTGCTCTGTCGTGCACAGAGCAGGTCCGCGACGACGGTGGGCTGTTCACCGGAGGCGAGGGCACCCAAGGTGGCATCACCACGGGGGCAGACACCGGCCAGCTCGGGTCCGACACGACCAACGCCAGCTCGGACCCCAGCGGCTCCAGCGAACCCGGCGACGACATCAAGCTCGACGTCGGCGCCCCGCCCACCGGTGGGGCCGACGACACCGCCGATGGGGAGGTGGGCTGCACCAAGGCGGACTTCCTGTTCATCATCGACAACTCAGGTTCGATGGAGGAAGAGCAGCAACAGCTCGTGGACTCCTTCCCCGGATTCATCGCGACGATCCAGCAGACCCTCGACGCGCAGGACTACCAGGTGATGGTGGTCGACACCGACGCCGCGCCGTCCTTCGGCAACTCGCTGACGTGCATCAACGGCGAGTGCACGTGTACGCCCGAGCCTCAGTGCTGCGTGTCGCTGTGTACAGAGGGTGCGTTCGGCATGCCGCCACCGGAGACCTGTGCTGGCCAGCCATGCGACGGCTTCAAGCCCCCGCCCGAGGGCTGCCCCACCACGCTGGGCGCCGGCAAGTCGGAAGATCCATTGTTCGAGGACTGCGGCTTCGCGACCGGCGATCGATTCATGACCTCGGCCGAGCCCGACCTCGCCAGCGCCTTCGAATGCGCCGCCTTGGTCGGTGCCGGAGGCGACGGCAACGAGCGACCCATGGAGGCCATGGTCCAGGGCGTTGGTCCCCTGAACCAAGCCGGGCAGTGCAACGCCGGCTTCGTCCGCGACGACGCGATCCTCGTGGTCACCTTCATCACCGACGAGAGCGACGAGGGCTCCGCCGGCACGCCAGCGACGTGGAAGCAGGCCCTGCTCGACGCCAAGGGCGGCAACGAAGACGCCATCGTCGTGCTCGGGGTCCTCGGCGACACCGCCGTCCCCGGTGGCATCTGCAACGACGAACAGGCCGAAGACGCCCCCGGCTTGCGCGCGTTCGCAGATTCCTTCGCCCAGGGCCAGTGGGAGAGCGTCTGCGCCCCGAACTACGCACCGTTCTTGGATGCCGCAGTCTCGGTGATCGACGTGGCCTGCGACAACTTCACGCCGGAGGGTTGAGCCGGGTCGCGCTCGGGAGCCCAGTTGCTGCGGGGATGACGCAGTCGCGCTCCAGCCCAGGTTGGCGCCCGAATTCGGCCGAACCCATGAACCTGCGCACATGTGCATCGATGTGGGATAAAGTGCGGACCGAGGCTACCCGATGAAGCGCGTTGCATTGCCCCTGGTCGCCCTACTCTCCATCCACTGCGGCGGCGACTCCACCGGCGACGGCACCACCCTGCCCCCGGCCGGAGGCAAGGCTGACGACTTCGCCGAGGAGCGCGCTTGGGAGGTGCTGCTCAACGATCCGCACTGCGACGTGTGCACCACGGACGACAAGGCCTACCTGCTCGAGAACTCGGCCACGATCGCGCGACTGATCGAGCTGATCGACGGCGCGCAGTCCTCGGTCGAGATCGCCCAGTTCACGTGGAGCAACCGCGACCTCGAAGCGGCCGTGTTGCGAGCCGCCGAGCGCCCCGACGTGCAGGTTCGCATCGCGATGAACCACGCGCAGCAGCAGGGGGACACGGTCGCAACCCGCCTGGCCGCCGCTGGGGTCAATGTGGCCTACGCCGAGGGACGGGACAACGGATCGTACATCGGGCTGCAGCACGCCAAGTTCATGCGGATCGATGGGCGCACGATCGCGATGGGGAGCAACAACTACTCCTCGACCGGGTTGTCGTTCAACAACGAGAACACCATGATCCTCACCTCTGCCCCCGAGGATCCGCTGCTGGTGGGCTTCGGTTGCTACTTCGAGCAGATGTTCGAGGGCGGATTCGACGACGCCGCGAGCTGCTCGACCGAAGAGGTCACCTTCACCCCAAGTTCGGCTCCCTCGAACGTGTTGCGCGAGGACTTCCGCGCCGCGACGACCAGCATCGACGTGTTGATGCACCACCTGGTGTTCGACAAGACGATCAAAGAGCTGCGCAACGCCGCGCAGCGGGGCATCCGCGTGCGCCTGGTCGTCAACGCGGCCGACCGCGAGGAGTACCAGAGCGGCCTGTGGGATCAGTTCCGCGACGCCGGAGGCGAGATTCGCTACAAGCAGACCAACGGCGACCTCTACCAGATCATGCACCACAAGCTGGCGGTGGTGGATGGCAAGATTCTGCTGAACGGCTCGGGCAACTGGTCGGGCAGCGGGTTCTTCAACAACTTCGAGTTCTACCTTCGCACCCAGGCCCCCGAAGCCGTCGAGCCCTTCGTCGGGCTGTTCGACAAGCTGTGGCAGTGGTCGCTCTCCGAGGCGTCTCTCGATGAGGGGCGGACCGCGGCACAGCAGGATGCCGATGAGATGCAGATCTTCTTCGGAAACCTGCACGCCCACCACGCCCATCAAGACGGCGATGACCTCCTGGACGACGGCTCCAACGAGCGCCACGACGAAAACGGCGAGCTCGTGCCGGTCGACGACGAGTACGACCATGGCAACGCCGCTCGGTACGCCTTCGAGTATGCCCGCGACGAAGGCAGCCTGGACTTCATGGCCCTCTCGCCGCACGTCGTCGACGACCGCGATGGCGACCCCGCCGACCAGCCCAACACCAGCATCAGCGCCTACGCCGATCTGCTCGACACCGCGAAGTGGGTCACCGACGACTCCTCGGGGCTCTTCGTCGCCCTGCCCTCCATGGAGTGGAGCACCAACTCCACCGGCAACCACGTCGGTATTCTGGGCAGCCAAGAGCTGTGCAAAGTCGAGCGCGGCGCCTTCGACACGCTGTTCGGTGAGTTCCTTCCGGCGCAGGCTGTCCAGGGCGACACACCGCTGGTCATGTTCAACCACCCTCGGACCTTCCGAAGCTACGAGGAATCGCTCGAGGGAAGCTGGGACCAGGTCTTTGGCGTCAACCTCCAGGACATTTCCAGGGCCGGCGACCGCAACAAGAAGTTCAACGACTTTGGCCTCGACGACTTCGAGCCGCTTCGCAGCGTTCGACAGTCTTGGATCGATGGAGAGGTCGAGCCCGACCCGCGCGTCGTCGCCGAAACCCAGGCCAACATCGCCGAAGCCTCCGCCCCCTACGCGCGCCTGATGGAAGTCACCGTGGGCCGCGGCAAGGAGTTCGGGAGCGAGGAAGCACAAAACCCAAGCCTGAGCGAAGACGAGGACGGAAACCTCGAGCGCCACATCAAGGTGCACTCCGACTGGGACTACTACCTGCGCAGCGGCTTCCGCCTCGCGCCCGTCGCCAACCACGACAACCACCTGGCCAACTGGGGAACCGGTCACACCTCGCGGACCGCCGTGCTCGCACCGAACCTCGACGAGGCATCGTTGCTCGGTGCACTCGAGGATGGATTCGCCTACGCCAGCGAGGACGAGAACCTCGAAGCCCGGTTCTACGTGGGCGACCGGATCCGCTCTGGGCAGTCCATGCGCACCGTCGACGACCAGGTCGAGCTGCAGGTTCTCTTGTCCGACCCCGACTTCGCGGGCCGCTTCGAGGTCGCGGTCTATTTGGGAACCGTCGGCGGAGCGTCGGTCGAGGTCGCAGAGCGGCTCGAGGTCCTCTCCGACGAATGGACCGCGATCACCGTCGCGCTGCCCGGGCAAGGCGAGCACTTCGTG
>CAYGTG010000074.1:0-15030 GCA_964352485.1 uncultured Nannocystaceae bacterium
GTGCCTTGACCGTCCGTCGCGCTGCCTCCTACCCTCATCGCTTGGCGATGCCGCATACGACACTGGCTTCTTGGGTGGGATTCTTGGCGGCTCTTTCGAGCGTGGCCTGTGGCGATGACTCGCCGCCGGCGGACACGGGCTCGTCGAGCGGGGCCGCGGGAAGCAGCAGCGGGACGTCGGCAACGACCGACGCGTCGTCGAGCTCTGGGCCTGGTGCGGATTCCAGCGGCACGACCGGTGAGCCCGCGCCGCGCCTGGTGGGCGTGGCGGATCTGCACCTGCACATGTTCGGGGCCGAAGCCTTCGGTGGAGGCTGGCTTCACGGCACGGTCGGTGGCGAGGAAGCGTCGGCCCTGGGTCCGTGTGACGGCGGCGAGCCTGGAGACCATGGTCGCCTCAAGGACGACCTGGCGCCGCTGCTGGGCGAGTGCCCCGACACGACGGTCGAGGAGCTGTCGCAGATGGTCCCCCTGGTCGCAACGATCGTGGGCGGCGGCGGTGAGGTGATCGGAGAGTTCATCGCAAACATTCCCGGCAGCCGTGGCGAGACCGGCGAGCACGCGGATCGGACCGGCGGATTTCCGGACTACGACGGCTGGCCTCGGTGGGATGCGATCGCGCACCAGCAGGTGTGGCAAGGCCATCTGCGCGAGGCCTACGACGCCGGCCTGCGGGTGGAGGTGATGTCGGCGGTGAGCTTCGACTGGCTGTGCCGGGCGTTGCCCGAGGAGAACGTCACGCGGCCCGAGTGCGACGAGATGGCCGATGTGCTGCTCCAGCTGGAGATGGCCAACACGTTCGCCAACGAGAACGACTGGGTCGAGGTTGCCCTGACGCCCGCGGACGCGCGGCGCATCGTCGAGGAGGACAAGCTTGCTCTCATCCTCAGCATCGAGGCGTCGCACATCTTTGGCGACGGCGACTGGGAAGCGCAGCTGGACCAGGTCTACGAGATGGGGGTGCGGACGCTTCAGCCCGTGCACCAGCTCAACAACCGCTTTGGTGGCGCCGCCCCCCACAACACGATCTTCCAGATCGCGCAGTACGCCGAGAACTGCCACATCGACACCGACTGCGCGCTCACCTCACCCACCGTCACGCTCGGGTTCGACGTGGACGAAGAGTGCCGCAACGTCTTGGGCCTGACCGACGAAGGCGAGGCCCTGGTTCGGGCCATGCTCGAACGCGGCATGCTCGTCGATGCAGCCCACCTCAGTGAGCAGTCGGTGCGCGACCTGTTCGCGATCCTCGAGGAGAACGAGTACTACCCGTTCTATCTCTCGCACGCGCACTTCCGAGAGATCATGACGCCTGAGAAGGGCGATCAGGAGAAGACCACCCCGTGGTGGGTCGCGCAGATGGTGCGGCAGACCGGCGGCATGATCGGCCTGCGGACGGCGCACGAGGAGACCAGCACCTACGACGCCTCCGTGGTCGAAAACTCCTGCCAGGGATCGAGCCGCTCGTTCGCTCAGGCCTACGACTTTGGGCGCATGGGCCTGGGCGTCGCGATCGGCCTTGGGTCTGATCTCAACGGATTCATCCAGCAGACCCGTCCGCGGTTCGGTCCGCAGGCGTGTTCCGCTTCGTTCCCCGAGGAGGCCCGCTGTCAGGCTAAGGCGGAGCGCGAGAGCGGCCCCGCCGGGCTCGGTACGGACTTCGACGACAAAGGCATGGCCCACATGGGCGTCGTGCTGGACCTGATCGATGACCTCGAGGCGCTCGGTACCGACGTCGAGCCGCTGCGGACCTCGGCCGATGACTGGGTCACGATGTGGGAACGTGCAGTCGACACCCGCAGCGGGATGGCCGACCCCGCCGACGACATCGACTTCACGGGCGTGACCGTCTTGCCACCCCACGGCATCCGTCGGCAGGACTACCCGACCGAGTGTGACGTCACGTACTGCGAGGGCGGGACGCTCAGCGGCGAGGAGTGCCGCTTCGACGCCGAGTGCGTGAGTGGAACGTGCGTGGATGCTGGCAAGTGCGGCACTCCCCGCGGCACGTGCGAGTAGCGGTCGTCGGTCCTCGGGTTCGTCCCGGAGCTGGCCGCGGTCGTGGACCAGCTGGCCGGACGTCTGAAGCCCGGCGGCCTGCTGGTTCAGTGGGACTGGGAGGCCAAGCCGGGGGACGAGCACGGGCTCACCCAGGACGCCATCCGCCAAAGCTTCGCGGCGGCCGGGCTGAAGCTGCTGTCGCTGGGGACGGGGTTCGTGGTGGAGGCCCAGGACACCGTGATGGCACCGCTGATGGGGTTGGCCCGCCGACCCGCCTCCGGCCCGGCCGAATAGCTCACCGCTGTTGGGATTCGGAGAACGACTCGAGCCACTCCTCGGCGAGGACGGCCGACGAGAAATCGCGTCCGTACAGCGGAGCATGGACCGCCAGGGTTCGCTGGATCTGCAGACCCTGCACCACGCTGGCCGGGAGCACGGCGATCGGCGTCCGGGCCTGTTCGAACGCCGCGAACACCAGGCCCAACACCCGCTGGGTGCGAGGCCCGGAGAACGGCGGAGACTTTCGAATGTCCAGCAGCAGCGAGCGCACCTCGGGATCGGTCGCCAGGGCTTGAAAGTGCACAAGCATCTCCTCGGCTGACCGGGCCCCGGCGTTGGAATCGAGGTCGCGCCGCCGCCATACCGAGCACCGAGCCCGCCCACCAGCGAGCTCGAACCGGTAGTTGTCTCCTTCGGCGTACGACACGCTCACCTCGTCCTAGCGCCCCCGAAGCAAACCGCCAGCGGAAAGTGCGGTGATTTGTTGGGTCACTCGACAGCCGCGGCGTCGGCCGGGTCATCTGAGAAGACCTTCGCGCTCGCCCGGGTCAGCTTGCCTCAGCCTCCCGAGAGAACGCCTACGCCGTACTGCATCGCGGAGCGCTTCCTCGTCGAGGACGCCGACGCCCTCGTCGTTGGCGTCGTCACGCTACGGCGCACAAGCTCAGAGCCAGAAGCCCCGTTGGCGAATCGAGCTCCGGGGCTTCGAGCTTGGTCTTGCGCTGCGAGAGGCCGAGCCGCTTGCGGATCACCACCACGCGGTCCGGCGGCAAGAGGCCGTCGACCTCGGCCTTGAGTACAAGGAGTGCTTTCTCGCTCGCCTTGAGCGCTTCCGCATCCAGGACGCCTTCTTCGCAGGTGTCGCACCACCAACCCTTGGTTCGAACCTTGGTGGTCTGTCCCTTGTACTCGAGGGTCTCCCATTTTGACTTCAAAGACATCGTGCCCGCGCACTCGATGCAAGGGCGAGACTTCTTGGCTGGTGCTTTGGCCATGTTCATTCGTCGCTGTCCTCATCGTGCGACTGCGTCGCTCCTTCGCTTCATCGAGCGCTACCGCTGCCAGCGTGCGTAAGCCTCCCGTCGTCCCGGACCCAGCGGAATAGTCCGCGCGGCTGGCCTTGATCGCACGCCGCGCCAACAGGGCGGGCTATGTGAGCACTCAGCCCTCGAACACATCCGCCGGGTCCGACACCGTTGCGGCGCGGACGAGCCAGCGGTCGAGTGTCTCGGCGTCGGTGCACGTCTGGATGCGATGCTCGATGTCGGGGGGCAGGTGCAGGCCACGGGCGCGGAGGAGTACGAGGACGGAGTCGGCCTTTCCCTCGGCTTTGCCCTCGGCCTTGCCCTCGGCTTTGCCCTCGGCTTTGCCCTGCGCGAGGCCCTGTACAAGGCCCCGAGCGTGTCCTTCGGCGTGGAGTTGTTCTTCGATGGTCATGGTGACGGCCTCGGCAGTGGGCGCCTGCCCATCAAGAATGGCACGGATCTCGGAGAGGTGCAGGTCACGGGAGGCCCTGGCGATGTAGCGCAGAAGCACGATGAGCAGCTCCTTGCCCCGAGGTGTTTGGGCGAGGGATTCGAGGTCCGCCGCCCAGGATGGAAGGCTCCGTAGGAGTGTGTCTCGGTCGCGAGCGTCACGGAGCAACCACAGGGAAAGGCGCGCGGCGTTGGCGAGCGTGCGGGCGCGCAGATCATCGTCGTCGCAGTGGTGGAGGTCGTCGACGACGTACTGGAAGTCGGGCAGGACTCCGGGCGCGACGTCGCCGATCGACGCGGAGAAGAGATGTGCGAACCGGGTGGGGGCCGTCCAACCCCCGGGTACATGAGCAAGGACGGCGGGGATGATGAGAGGAAGCGGAACCTCGGGGTGCTCGTTCGCGTGGCGCGTCCAGATTCGGACCATGTAGCGCAGCAAACGAAGCGCCATGGTGTGCTGGGCCGTCGATTGGTGTTCGAAGAGGACGTAGACGAAGACCGGCCCAGCGGTGGCCCGGATGGCGGCGGAGAAGAGCAGGTCGCTATGCTGGTCTGCGAGCTCTTCGTCCACGTAGCTCCCCGGTTGTGGCGTGAGGGTGGCCCAATCGATGCGGGCAGCGGCGTGGCCAGGCAGGATGTGCTGGAGCTCCGCGGCGGCATGTTCGGGGTGGCCGAAGATGGTCTTGAACAGCGCGTCGTGGGGAGCGTTGGTCACGAGGGCAGTGGGGTAGCACTGGGGGCTGGCGGCGGCATGCTTTCGAACGGTGGGGAGACACCTGTCCGTTGGGGGCGTGTGTGCTCGATGCGAACCCACGCAGCGTCAGCGCGTACCTGTGCATGGCCGTCTCCTCGAGGATCGCCTCGAGGTTGGAAACTAGCCCTCTGCAGCCGCCGCCTCCGGGTACTCTCGCTCCCATGGCGACCCGTGCCCCACGTGCCCGTGGGGTTGAGCTTCTTCAGCCCCCGGCGCTCTACCTGCTCGGTTTCGGGGCCTTGCTGCTGGCCAGCCCGCTGGAGGCGCTGCTTGGAGACGCCACGGCCCGCCTCCTTGCATGCCTCGCATTCAACGGCGCGATCTATGCGGTCCTCCGAGTGCCGCTCGCGTTGGCGCCCGTCCCCCTCGCTGTCTTGCGGGGGGCCGGCATCGGGCTGCTCATCGCCTTGCCCTCGGTCCTCGGCGGGAGTTTCTCGTTTCCCCTCGGGGTCGTCGCTGCGGCCGTCGTGGTCGATGCCGCCTGGGAGGAGCTGCTGTTTCGCGGGCTCGCGTTCGACTTTGCCTTCCGGCGCTACGGACCCTGGGGCGCCCTCGCCTTGAGCAGCCTCTGCTTTGCGAGCGCGCATCTCCTCGACACAGCCGCGGCTGACCCTCTCTCGTTCACCTACCTCCTCTTGGCCGGCCTGCTGCTCGGCGCAGTCCGCCTCCACAGTGGCAGCCTCTGGCCGGCCCTTGCGCTGCATGCCGTCCACAACCTGATGCTCTCCGGTTCGATGCTTGAGCGCCCGGCGTGGGGCTCGGTCGCGGCCGCAGCCGTACTCGTCGCTGTTCTCATCGTGCGACTGCGTCGCTCCTTCGCTTCATCGAGCGCGACCGCTGCCAGCGTGGGTGAGACTCCCGTCCTCTCGGACTCAGCGGAATAGTCGGGGCTGGACGGGGCTATCCGACCCCTCAGGCCTCGAACACATCGGCCGGATCCGACACCGTCGCGGCGCGGACGAGCCAGCGGTCGAGGGTCTCGGGGTCGGTGCACGCCTGGATGCGGTGCTCGATGTCGGGGGGCAGGTGCAGGCCACGGGCGCGGAGGAGTACGAGGACGGAGTCGGCCTTTCCCTCGGCTTTGCCCTCGGCCTTGCCCTCGGCTTTGCCCTCGGCTTTGCCCTGCGCGAGGCCCTGTACAAGGCCCCGAGCGTGTCCTTCGGCGTGGAGTTGTTCTTCGATGGTCATGGTGACGGCCTCGGCAGTGGGCGCCTGCCCATCAAGAATGGCACGTATTTCGGAGAGGTGCAGGTCACGAGAGGCCCTGGCGATGTAGCGCAGAAGCACGATGAGCAACTCCTTGCCCCGAGGCGTTTGGGCGAGGGATTCGAGGTCCGCCGCCCAGGATGGAAGGCTCCGCAGGAGTGTGTCTCGGTCGCGAGCGTCACGCAGCAACCACAGGGAAAGGCGCGCGGCGTTGGCGAGCGTGCGGGCGCGCAGATCATCGTCGTCGCAGTGGTGGAGGTCGTCGACGACGTACTGGAAGTCGGGCAGGACTCCGGGCGCGACGTCGCCGATCGACGCGGAGAAGAGATGTGCGAACCGGGTGGGGGCCGTCCAACCCCCGGGTACATGAGCAAGGACGGCGGGGATGATGAGAGGAAGCGGAACCTCGGGGTGCTCGTTCGCGTGGCGCGTCCAGATTCGGACCATGTAGCGCAGCAAACGAAGCGCCATGGTGTGCTGGGCCGTCGATTGGTGTTCGAAGAGGACGTAGACGAAGACCGGCCCAGCGGTGGCCCGGATGGCGGCGGAGAAGAGCAGGTCGCTATGCTGGTCTGCGAGCTCTTCGTCCACGTAGCTCCCCGGTTGTGGCGTGAGGGTGGCCCAATCGATGCGGGCAGCGGCGTGGCCAGGCAGGATGTGCTGGAGCTCCGCGGCGGCATGTTCGGGGTGGCCGAAGATGGTCTTGAACAGCGCGTCGTGGGGAGCGTTGGTCACGAGGGCAGTGGGGTAGCACCGGGGGCTGGCGTGGGCATGCTTTCGGAGCGCGGAGGGACACGTCCCACGATCCCGCCATGGCTCCGTGCCTGCTCGAGAACATGGTGGCCGTCGGGGCCGTCGTCGCCTCGACCCACAGCCCCTGTCCGTCATGCTCGACGCGGCTTGCATCGGCTGGCTCAAGTCTAGAAGATAGCATCGGCAAGCGATGTCCTCTCCCCCCGTCCGACCGTCCCCGACTCACGCCCCGATGAAGCCCTTCGGAGGTCGACGTGGGTGATGGAGGCGTCCTCGCGCTCAGCGAGTCGTGCCCTCTCGTCGAGTGGAAGACGCGGCTGGCCGGGCACCAGCCGCAGTTCAAAGGCAAAGACGATGCGAGTACGACCTGGCTTCCGCTCGTGGACGATTACTGCGAGTTCATCCGCGACCGCTGGGTCTACGTGCTTCTTCGGCTCAAGAGTCTCGACAAGTCGATGGTAGCGTTCGAGATCTACGTAGACGAGGACGGCAACACCTTCTACGCGCACCGAACTTCCGATATCACGCCGCGCTCCCCGATCCCACAGCGCACCCCACCGATCAACATGCCGGGGGCTTCAGGCCCGACCGTGTCGCTCCCGCTTGTTGACGAGTTCGGACAAGCCCTCGAGGTTCGGCTCCTCTACTCGCGGTTCCGGCTGCCCAGCGCGACGGTCCGCTCCCTGACCGGAAAGTGGAACCTCAAGGCGATTCACAACAGCATTCCGCCACTTTGGGAATGGCGCTACGGCTACGAAGACCGAACCCCACTGTACTCGAAAGACGGGTTCTCGCTGGTCGAGACGCCGTTGTGGATGGGCCCGAAAGGCGACCAGATGCGCGTGTGGGCCGGGACCGATCCCTTCTCGTTGGTTGAGAACAACAGTAACGAGTACGTCCGTCTGTGCAACCGGTACATCAACAACTTCCAACCGAGCCAGGAGCCCCGAAAGCAAGAGGTCCTGCGGCTCGCCCTCGGTCGCGCGATCACGAGTTCGATCCTCGAGAACAGCGGCGGTCACAAGCGCTACGCCGGCTCCGTAGACATCTCCGAGCTCAATCTGAGGCTGGGGGAAGACGATGCGCTCAAGACCAAGCTCATCCGGCGGCGTGAGCAGAGGTCGGCGCTGCTGTGCAAGGTCCTCGACTCCCGCCTGTTCAAGATCGCCCAGAAGGCTAGCTTCGACCAAGAGGGCATCGAGCCGGAGGAGATGAGCGAGCGGCTCGTCGAACACATCCGCGTGCTCTCCATCGGGACGCGCTTGCTTGGCGAGAGCAAGTCGGGACGAGCCCTGCTCGCTTCATGGGCGGAGGATGCCGAAGGGAATCCCGATCACTTCCTCAACCGGGCCGCCTATCCCCAGGTGGACCCTCCGATCAGTCACTTCAAGGCCTACCGGTGGAGTTCCAAGGCAATCGCCGGGATCATCTCGGAGTCCATTGCGTACCGGATCCGGGTTCGTCGAGCGCCAATTGGGGAGAAGCTCGCCGGAGAGATCCAGACATTCCTGCGCCTGGGTATCGGAGAGGCGTTCGATCCCCGGACCGGCATTACGGACTTCTCGCTCGCGGACGACCTGGTCACGCATGGCACGTTAGAGCTCAAGAAGTTCCGAGTCGCCGCGCCCGGGAACATTCCGTTCTCTGACCGGAGCATCAAGTTCGCCGCAGTGGATCCCACGATGGATGCGCTCTTCGAGGAATGGATGGACGCTGGGCAGCTCTCCGAGACCGGCCGGAACAAGGAGTTCCTCGATTCGAAGTTCTTTGGCGGAACACTGCTCGACCTCATCAACCTCACGCTAGCGATGGCAGCCATCGAGGAGGCCGAGGGGGGCGACGAGGCGATGCGATCGATGTTTGGCGCCGGAGTCGCGGGGCTCTCTTTGCTGATCAACACCGGCGAACAAGCGCTCAAGTGGGGCCTCGACAAGCACCTCAACGCCAAGAGAGCTGTTCGCCTCTTCGTCGGCCTCAAGGTCATCGTGGGTGCGTACTACGCCGTTTCGAACCTCGTTGATGCCCAGAATGCGTTCCGGCAGGGAGACTCCGATCGTGGTTTCGCGCTCGATCTCGCTGCGGGAGCGGAACTCACCGCCGCCGTTGGCCAGCTCTGGGCTCTTGCTCTGCCTGGGTCTGTGGTCGCACCCTGGGTCGTCCCCATCGCAGGCGCTGTCGCGGCCGCTGCGTACATCGCCGCGATGCATCTCGAAGACGACCCCATGCAGCAGTTCCTGGAGAACTGCGCTTGGGGCTCCGCCCCCTATTCCGAGTCCAAGGAGCACTGGGCGTGGTCGGAAAAAAGCGTAGCTGAGTGGGAGAAGGACTACGTCACTCAGGCCGACACCCTGCTCCGGCTTCTGGTCCGCCTGCGGGGCTGGTGGTCGTTGGACAGCTGGCCCGCGGTCACCGTCGGGTGGGAGCTGTCGCAGCCTACGACCACCCTCAAGGCCGAGTACATCGTGACGTTCAAGAACAAGACCGAGTTCATCGCCGAGGTGTTTGAGTTCCAGGGCCCCTCGATTCCGAAGAAAGGCCCCTACCGGGTCACGCTCAAGCCGAAGAGGAACTACAACGCCAGTGCGATCGATACGGTCATTGTTCGGCTGACGCTCGTCGTCGACCCTGGCACGAAACCCGAGATCCTCGACTGCCTGCTCAAAGAAAATGGTGTTGGAGACGACTCCGGAAAGGCAAGTCGTGTACCAACGTCGTAGGCGCCGACCTGCCGTGCGGTTCAGGCCGGGCGAGGAAGTGGAGGCTCGGCTGTTCTTGGAGTCGGCGACGCGGGTCGGGTCGCTGCGCACTGCGGTCTCATCTCGCGCCCTGCAGGCCATTGTCCCGACCATCCTTGCATTCTCGATCGGTAGCGCGCTTGCGCTGTTCCCCCTCCCAAGCGCGGAGCGCTGGTCCTTCGCACCCACGATCGCGGTCGTCGTGGCAATCGCAGTCGCTAGCCTCGTCTTCGTTCACCTCTACACTGGCTACTTCGTGATCGATCCAGACAAGGCGCAGGTCCGGATCGGCAAGCACGCGATCCCGTTCTCGGACCTGAAGCTTCCACGAGTGACGGTAGGAACGCACATGGAGCGCGCGGGCGAGTTCGCCGAGTACGAGCGGGAGTCCCGCGGGTTCGTGATCGAATGTGGACGTTGGACGTTCTTCCAGGCGGCGCAGAAGTCCCGGAAGCAGATCGAACGCGTCGCCAACGCCCTGAACGAAGCGCTTCGTGAGTACGACGAACGTGAGGCGACCCGAGAGTGGCTCGAAGGGAGGAAGTCCGGCCGATGACGACGGACGTGCACACGATCCACATCGATATGGACACCCTCGAGTACACGCGAGAGGGGCTGCGGAGCAAAGGCCCGTTCGAGGTCAGCGTTGGAAAGCACAACAAGGTCGTCCTGGTCCGGCCTACCCGCTATCGCCCCGTCCGTTCCTCAGCAACCGGGTTTCCAACGAACTCAGCGTTCCCGCTGCCAGGTACCCTCGCTGTTGGCTGGAGCGTGCTTCCCCTGCCCGCACCCTTCGCTCACTCGCCAACGCGCTCCACCTCAGCCCGGGAGCACACCTTCCAGGTCTTCGGGCATGCGAGTGCGACCGGCGAAGACGCTCACAACAAGATGCTCGCAGATCGCAGAGCGAAGGTCGGGGCAGCCTTGCTCCGTTCGAGTCTGGCCCCGGTGCTCGAGGTCGCGAGCGAGGAAGAGTGGGGACTCCAACACACGCAAGCGATGCTTCGGACGCTTGGTCTCGACCCTGGCCCATGTGATGGTGAAGAAGGGCGGCTCACGAGCGCAGCTCTCGTCGACTTTGTCGATCGCTACAACCAGGAGATCTTTCACCGGATGAGCCCCAACGCGCCGGTCGTCCAGGGACTGCAGCCCGAGGGTCATTGGTCCGAGGATGTCGCGCGAGCCGTCATCGACGCGTTCGTTGCGGCTCACGGCGCCGCGATTCCCGAAGCCAACCTCGTGCGCTCCTCGGGGTGTTCCGAGTTCAACGTCCTCGACCCAGAGCGAGCGGCGCCGAATCGCAGGCTGTCGGTCATCGCGTCCGCAACCGCTCCGCCACACCCTGAAAGCGCCCCTTGCACAGAGGGCGACACCGGGCCCTGCGCGCTCGTAGACGACAACCAACAACGCTGCATGTGGTACCGCGAACACGTCGCAGACCCCGACCCGCCCGACGCCGAGATCTTTGCGGCGCGCTGGCTCTGGTTGGGCGAGGACAAGTACCTGCTCTCCGCGCTGACCACAGCCGACGAGGACGTTGATTTCACGTTCGAGGTCTTCCACGAGGCGGCAAGCGAGCGGAGCAGCCTGCACGTCGTCGAGCGTGTTCGGCCGATCCTTGGCACGCTGAACGCCGTCTGGGTTTCCGGCATCGGGCGCAGCGATGTCGACGGCCAACCGGCCACCGAGAATCTGCCGGTCTTCGAGGTCAGCGCGGCGAAGTCTCCCGCTCGCGGTTCGGCCAAGTGGCCACAGCGCGTCACCGCTCGCATCCTGTTCGGAGCCTCCGAATCCGCCACGTTCAACGACTCGGCCGTCTTCAAGCTCACCGCTTCCGACGGCTCCTACGCGTCGTCGATCCCGCTCTCGGCCGCTCGACGGGTCTCGCCTCAAAAAGTCGCGCTCGAGTTCGCGTCCGTTCCGGACTCTGCGCTCGTCAACCTCTCGTTCGGCGTGTCCGGAGAGGCGACCTACGAGCTCTTCCGGGATGTTCAGCTCGTCGACATGCTGGACAACTGCTCGCTCGGGAACGAGTGCAAGGAAATTCCGCCTCTGGCCCCGCCCACGCTTCCTCCTGAAGGGCTTCCTGATCACCTGGACGGAATCACGGAGGACGCAGACACCGACGAAACCCTCGTTCAGAGGCCCTGGTAGCGGGCCTTCTCCCTCAGGCGAGCCGGCCCAATCCGGGATCCCGAAGGTCTCACCTCGACCACCTGCTCCCCCACCGAGTACATTGCCCTCGCGTCCCAGACGCGCAGTTGCCATGAGCGGTCCCACCAGCGAATCGGAGTTTCAAAAGGACGTCATCGCCCAGCTGCAAGCGGGCGGCTACCAGCTCGGCAAGCCCTCCGACTACGACCGCGAGCGCGCGCTCTACCCCTCCGACGCGCTCGCCTACGTCAAGGTCACCCAGCCCAAAACCTGGGCCAAGTACCAAACGCTCTACCCCTCCAATCCCGAACAGGCCTTTCTCGATCGCCTGACCAACCAGCTCTCCAAGGCTGATCCCAACGCCAACGACAAGAGCCTGCGCACCTTCGGCACGTTGGGCGTCCTGCGCAACGAGCTGCGCGACCGCTCTGCCTCGTTCAAGCTGTGTCAGTTCAAGCCCGACCACGGCCTCAACCCGGATACGCAGGCGATGTACGCCGGCAACATCCTGCGCGTGGTGCCCGAGCTGGTCTACAGCCCCTACGCGACGGCGGCCCACCTCGCGCTCACCGGCGCCAAGGCCAAGCCGTACCGGATCGACCTCGTGCTCTTCGTCAACGGCATTCCCGTCGTGACCATGGAGCTCAAGAGCGACTTCAAGCAGTCGGTCGAGAACGCCAAGGAGCAGTACAAGAAAACCCGGCTGCCCAATGACCCAAGCACCAACAAGCCCGAGCCCGTGCTCACCTTCAAGCGCGGCGCCCTCGTGCACTTTGCGGTGAGCCAGTACCAGGTGCACATGGCCACCAAGCTCGACGGCGAGCACACTCGGTTTCTCCCCTTCAACAAGGGCACCAAAGACGGCGGCGCCGGCAACGATGCCCCCGACGACCCTCACGAGTACGCCACCGGCTACCTGTGGAACGAGGTCCTCGGGCGCGAGCACTTGCTGCGGATCCTCGGGCGGTTCATCCACCTGGAGATCAATACCGCCGAGTCGTGGGACGGACGCAAGACCAAGAAGGAGTCGCTCATCTTTCCCCGCTACCACCAGTGGGACCTCGTCACCCGACTGGTAGCCGCCACCCGCGAGGAGGGCCCCCGGGCACAAGTACCTGGCTCAGCACAGCGCCGGATCCGGCAAGAGCAACTCCATCGCCTGGACCGCGCACCAGCTCGCGTCGCTGTATGACGACGCGAGAAGGTCTTTCACTCCGTCATCGTCGTCACCGACCGCACCGTGCTCGACAGCCAGCTGCAAGACACCATCTCGCAGTTCGAGCGGGTCGATGGCGTGGTCGGCAAGATCAACCGTGAAGAGGGCCAAGGCTCCAAGTCCGAGAAGCTGGCCCACGCGCTCGAGCAGAGCCAGCCGATCATCATCGTCACCATCCAGACCTTTCCCCACGTCCTCGCGGCCATCGAAAACAGCGTCAGCCTCAAGGAGCGCCGCTACGCCATCATCGCCGACGAGGCCCACTCGTCCCAGTCGGGCAGCACGGCCGGCAAGCTCAAGGCCGTGCTCAGCAGCGAGGCCACCGACGATGCGGACGATGCCCCTGCCGACGCCGAAGACCTCCTGACCGCCAGCGTGCAGGCGCGGCGGGGCTCACCCAACCTCAGCTACTACGCCTTCACCGCCACCCCCAAGGGCAAGACCCTCGAGCTCTTCGGGCGGCCTCCCAAGCCGGACGAGCCCCTCTCCAAGCAGAACAAGCCCGTCCCGTTCCACGTCTACAGCATGCGACAGGCCATCGAGGAGGGGTACATCCTCGACGTCCTGCGCAACTACACCAGCTACAAGGTCGCCTACAAGCTGGCCCAGAGCATGGCCGCTTCGGACACGGAGGTGGAGAGCAAGAAGGCCAAGGCCAAGCTCGGCCAGTGGGTCAAGCTGCACGACTACAACATCTCGCAGAAGGTCAAAGTCATCGTCGAGCACTTCCGCAACACCGTCATGGACCTGCTCGGTGGCCAGGCCAAGGCCATGGTCGTCACCGGATCGCGCAAGGAGGCCGTGCGCTACAAGCTCGAGCTCGACAAGTACCTGGGCAAGCAGGGCTACGACCGCCCCACCGCCATGGTCGCCTTCTCCGGCGAGGTGCAGTTTGCCGACTCCGATCCCGGCGCCACCGCCCTGCTGGGCGAGAAGTTCACCGAGACCACCATGAACCCCGGCCTCAAGGGCCGAGACATGCGAGAGGCCTTCGACACCGACGACTACAGCGTCATGATCGTGGCCCAGAAGTTCCAGACCGGCTTCGACCAGCCCAAGCTGTGCGCCATGTACGTGGACAAGAAGCTCGGCGGCCTGGAGTGCGTGCAGACCCTGTCTCGGCTCAACCGCACCTATCCCGGCAAGGTCGGCCACACCTACGTGCTCGACTTCTTCAATGAGCCCGAAGACGTGCTCACCGCCTTCCAGGACTACTACGAGACCGCCACCCTGCTCGACGTCTCCAACCCCGACCTTGTCTGGGACCTGTTCGACAAGCTCAAGTCCTCCGGCATCTTCTTGTGGACCGAGGTCGTCAAGTTCTCCGAGGTCTTCTTCATCAAGGGCAAGAGCAACGCCGCCATCCGCAACGTCTGCCAGCCCGCCGTCGAGCGCTGGACCGTCCGCTACAAGAACGCGCACGAGGAGCGGACCAAACACCAGGGACTGTTCGAGCACGCCAAGAAGGTCGGCGACCCCACCTTCATTGCAAACGCCGACAACGACCTGAAAGAGGCGCAGCGCGAGCTGGATGCCCTGGGCATGTTCAAGGCCGACCTGCTCTCGCTCACCCGCTACTACGAGTTCATGTCGCAGATCGTCGACTACGACAGTCCCGACCTCGAGCGCCTCAGCCTCTACGCCCGCGCCCTCGCGCCCCTGCTCGAACTCAAGACCCCCGGCAGCGACCCCATCGACCTGAGCTCGGTCGAGCTGAGCCACTACCGCCTGTCGAAGCTGCGGCAGCAGAGTCTGTCTCTCGCCGCCAAGGACGGCGAGGACGGGCTCTACGGCATCACCGACGTGGGCAGCGGGAAGTCCAAGAGCAAGGAAGAGGTCTTGCTCTCGCAAATCATCGACCGCATCAACGAGATGTTCGTGACCGAGGGCCTGTCCGAAGCCGACCGAGCCAGCTACCTCGACACGATCGGCGAAAAGATCCGCGAGAACGAGAGCGTGATGCAGCAGCTCGCCAACAACGCCCCCGAAGCCGCGCTGATCGGCGACTTCCCAGCCGCGGTCGACGACGCGGTGATGGAGAGCGGCGAGGCGCACCAGAATCTGATGATGCAGTACCTCAACAGCAAGCCGCTGCAGGCCAAGTTCCAGCGCGTGGTGTTCGACTGGCTGCAGGCCAAGGCCGCCGCGGTGGGGTGACCTGCCTGCGGTCACCGCTCCGGGTTGCATTGGCCCCCCCGCGTCTCATCGGAAAGCACAACAAGCTCGTCCTGGTCCGACCTCCACGCAGGCAGGCCTGCGACCCACGCCGGCAAGATTCTTCACGGCCCCAGCACGACGCACGAAAGATCTTCGGCCACCACGACGTCGCCATCGAAGCGGTCGGCGATGCGGCGCTTGGCAGCGCCCAGGTCTGCGAGGGCTCGCTGCATGTGGTGCGAGAGTACGAGGACGTCGGCGTTGGCTTCGTCCGCGACGGCGGCGATCTCGGACGGCTTGG
>CAYGTG010000075.1:0-15015 GCA_964352485.1 uncultured Nannocystaceae bacterium
AACCCGTCCGCGCTTGCGACCCGAAACGCGGCGGTGAGCACCTTGGCCTGGGCGGCCGGCTCGAGGTCGGTGGGCAGACACCCCAGGACCTCTTGCGAACTCCGGCCCTGCGACCGAGCCTCGGCTGCGTCGCGGGCCAGCTCGCCGTCGGGGAGCGGTTGACCGGTGAACTCGCCGAAGACCTTTTCGGCCGCCGCGACCTCGTCGGGATCGACGTCTTCGTCGGCGACGATCATGGCCAGCAGGACACCTCGCAAACAGGGTCCGAGAGAATCGCTCACCGCCCGCTCATACCATGCTGCGCAGCCGCTGCACGCTGGGAAACCTCGTCGCTCTGCTACGATGCTGGCATGGCCTTGACAGCGTGCCCTTCGTGCTCCGTGTACGTGCGTCGCGAGGAGCGTGGCTGCCCCCATTGCGGCGCCGAGCTGGCGAACACGACACCGATTGCGCGCACCGCCGCCGCGGTTCTGATGGGGCTGACTCTGGCGGGGTGCCCCGCCAACGACGAGCCTGGAGATTCGATGGCGAGCTCGGCCGCCTACGGCGTCCCGACGACCGATACCGCCTCCACCAGTGGGGACGGCTCCAGCACGACCAGCGGTGGCGAAGGCAGCACGAGCACTGGCGCTGCCGAGTCCACGGGGACGTCGGATTCTACCGGCGGTGGAGCTGACACCGAAGGCAGCACGGGCACCGGCGGGACGACCGGTACCGCGGGGAGCACGGGGATCAGCCCCGACTACGGCGTGCCCACCACGGGCTGACTCGCCTCGCGAGCCGGGTTGAGGAAACCGGCTTCGCGGGAGGTTTTGACTCTCGCTCCATAGACTGGTTCATCGTGCGGGCTCCATGCGATGCTCCATCGCATGGCAGGCCCGCTTGTTGTTTGTTCTGGTTGTTCGTCTCACGTCCTGACCTTGGACAAGGCGTGCCCACACTGCGGCGCGTCGGTTCACGATGGCAAAGGCCAAGTGCTGGGCAGAACCGCCACGGCGGTGCTCATGGGGCTGGCACTCGCCGGATGCCCCGCTGACGACGATTCGGGCGACTCGATGGGTGGCGACGGGTCGTCGTCCTCGTCGGCCACGACCGCCGGGAGTTCAGGGCCGGGTGAGACGACCGTGGGCGACAGCAGCACCGTCACCGGCTCGACCGCGGTCACCTTCGACGAGTCCGGCGCTCAATCGGCCTACGGCTCTCCGGACACCGAGACGTTCGGAACGACCGACATGACCGAGTCTGACACCACGAGCTCGGGCGGCGACACGGACACGGATACCGATACCGATACCGACGCGGATACAGATCCGGGCACGACCACAGCAGCTCCGCTGTATGGCGCAGCGGAGTGATGCCGGGGACTGGACGCGCGAATCGGGGCTCGACTGCGGGAGCTCCACAGAGTCGAGCCCCGAAAGTACTGACGGTCTAGATCGTCAGTTCATCGGTCCGAAGCAGGAAGGCCAGCCTCTTTCGCGGGTCTCGCTCCAGCAGTGCGTAGGTTTGCTCGAGCGTTTGCTCGATTGCACGCTCGACCTCGGCCAGGCTCGCATTCCGCGCTTCGGTGGCCCTTTTTACGGCCGCAGCGTCGAACTCGTCGGCCTCGAAGGCGGCCGCGAACGCAGCGGTCGCCTTCTTGTGATCGACGGCAGCTTGCGCGCGCTGGATCTTGAGTCCGTCCATGAGCGCGGCGAGCCGTTCGACTTGCCGTGCATCCAGCTCGAGCTGGCGGGCCAAGAACCGTAGCGGCCGTCGTACGCCGAAGCCGGATCGTGCGCTCCCACGGCGGGAGTTGGCACGGGATTCGCGAGCCTATCGAGGCAGGTCACCACCCGTTCGGGGATGCGGCCTGCGGCGGGGCTCTCGGACTTGAACCGAGTTTCAGGATGGTACCGCTGCCAAACCGCCGGTCGTGTTACGTAGGTGTGATGATCGCTCGTAGGACGATGACAGCATGGGCCGCTGCGGCTCTCGGTTCGTGCCTTGCCACCCTCATGGCCTGCGGAGTCAGCGTGCCGGATGCGTGGGCCGACTTCGTTCCCAAGGACGGCCTGACCATGGCGTTTGGCGACGAGACCACCGGCGACGTCTCGAAAGTCGTCCTCAACTACACGCGCGAGAAAATCTCCGGTGACGAGCTCCGCGGTCAGTTCACCGGCCTCATCGAGAAGAAGGGCTTCACCAACGTCTCCGAGTGCGTCGATCCCAACGGAACCTCATCGGCGCTGTATGTCAGCGACTCGAAGGAGGTCTTCCAGGTGATCATCAACCTGCTGGGCGACACGATGTACGACGTGGAACTCCAGCGATCCAAGGGGCAGCCTGGAGTCGCCCTGGCCAACCCCGAGACCTGCAAGTGGACCGCTGGCGCGGACAAGTTCTGCGAGATGGGTCCTCCGGACCGCTGTAAGTTCAAGTAGCCGCTCCAGGCTCCGCGGCGAACGAGCATTGGGGAGCATCGGCGCGTCGAGACCGACGACCGGCACCGGAGCAGCCGCCGCGGCGCTTTCTCCGGGCGCGCTGAATCGCGCTCCTGCGGTCTCGTAGGGCCCGTTGCGTGCAGCTCCGGACCCGGGGGATGAGCACGCGCCGCGAGGGCTCTAGACTCGGCCTCGATGAGTCTCTCCGCGCCAGACATCAGGGCCAATGCGGCCGAAGAGCTGATTGGTCAGACCCTCTCGGGTCGCTTCCGCCTCGACTCACTCCTGGGCCACGGTGCGATGGGAGCCGTCTTCAAGGCCCGTCACCTCGGGCTCCACAAGGACGTGGCGCTCAAGATTCTCCACCGCGAGCTGACGGCGAACGACGAGATGGTCGCGCGCTTCGATCGGGAGGCCGCGGCGGCGTCACGGCTGGACCATCCCAACTGCGTTCGGACCATGGACTTCGGTTCGACGGACGACGGGCGTCGCTATCTCGTGATGGAGTACCTCGAGGGCAACGATCTCGCGGACATCGTCACCGAGCCCCTGCCTCCGTTTCGCGTGGTCGACCTCATTCGACAGGTGCTCGAGGGGCTGGCACACGCGCACGCCCAGGGACTCGTGCACCGCGACATCAAGCACGAGAACATCTTCCTCCTCAGTAGCGAGACCGGAGACCACGTCAAGCTCCTGGACTTCGGCATCGCGAAGGTCACCCATGGGGCTGGGTCCACACAGCTCACCCAGGCGGGCATCATCTTCGGGACGCCCCACTTCATGAGCCCAGAGCAGGCTCGCGGGGAAAAGACCGATGCGCGGAGCGACCTCTATTCGCTTGGCGTAGTGATGCACTCGATGTTCACGGGAGAGCTACCGTTCCAGGGAGATGACGCGGTGGCGATCCTCCGCAGTCAGATCTCGCAGGAGCCACCAAAGCTCCCCGATTCCGTGCCTGGATCGCTGCGCAACTTCGTGTTGCGGCTGCTCTCCAAGAGCCCCGACGAGCGCTTCGCCGACGCGTCAGAAGCGATCGCGGCGCTGAAGCGGGCGGCATCTCCGACCGAACGCTCGGTCACGCCAAAGGTGCCGCCGCCCCCGAAGCTCGAGCTACGCCCCAAAGGCCAGGCACGAGTCAAACCCAACACCATGGCCTACACAGAGGCCGACTACTCCGCCACCGACGATCCGCCGAAGTCGTCTCCGGAGCGGAAAGCAGATGCGCAGCAGGGAGCGCCCGAAGGCGCAGACTCCGAGAGCTCCGCGACTCGAAAACTCGTTGCGGTGCAGACGGATGACGAACAGGAGGCGGGTTCTCAGGCTCCTGCACCTCCCGTCGCTCCCGATGGAACCCAGGGCGGCGAGTCGGCGCACTCGTCTGAACCCGAAGCAGCCACGGCTCCGACTGACCGACCAACGTGGCTGCTCCCGGCGATCGGCGTGGGTGCAATCGGCCTGCTCGCGCTGATCGTGGTCGCATGGCCTGATGATGAAGACGCCCAGAGCAAGCCCAAGGCCGCTGCTGCACAAGACGCCTCGAAGGATGAAGACGACGCTGCAGCCGCCGAAGAATCCGACGAACTGGTGATCGAGCACGACAAGCCCGAGCCGGCGCGTGAGGACGTTGAAGATGACGCCAAGGCTCAGTCCAAGCGGGCGCTCCGGGCCACCCTCGCCTCGATCGATGCGCTCATCGAGTCCAAGAAGTACGAAGCGGCTCGGATCACCATTGGTCCGCTGCTCGAGGTCTACGGCGACAAGCCGGAGCTGCACTGGCGGATGGGCGAGGTGCTTGTGGCGCTCGGGCGCAAGGCCAACGCGACGGCGGCGCTCGAGAGCTATCGCGCGGCCCTTTCCCTGAAGCCGGAATTGCTCGAAGACGAGGAGTTTGCGGCCACCTTTTGGGACCTGCTGGACGATGCGCGGCACCGGGAGTTGTCCACACAGATCGCGGTCGAGTTACTCGGCGACGAGGGGCACGATCGTCTCGCGCGATGGGTCAACGTGCAGCAGAACCCGTTGCCCTACGCCTCGCGCCACGCGGCGACCGACCACCTGCGCGCCGCCCAGCAGAGCGAACGGATCAACGAGCCGCTGCAGACGGCGCTCGACCTGTGGCAGGCAAAAACAGCACAGGCGCCATGTGACGCGTTCGGCACCGCGCTCCTGGCTGCGACCCAGAACCCGGACAGCTATTTACTCGGGACGCTGGCACGGGTGAGCGTGCCCAAGACGGGCGAAGGCGACGAGGAGACCGAGTGCCCTGGGCTCGCCGACGCGCTCGCGAGCGCGCGGACCGACTACGCACAGCGCTACGCCGGTCTCGACCCCGCCGTTCCGGCGGCCTATCGTCAACGTAGGTCACCAGCCCGCTCGAACAACCGACGACGACGGAGGTAGGGCCCGCCGGGCGACCCCATCGTCGCTCGGCTCAACGGCGCGAGATGAAGCAAGCCCCAGATCTGGGAAGAACTCGGTGCAGCAGGATCAACCCGGCTGCATCTCTTGGCGACGTATCGGCATGGCGTCGATGGTCTCGAAGATCGTCTCCATCTCGACGGGTGCAGTGGTGCGGAGCTTCTCCGAGCCGTCCTTGCCGATGAGGATCACGGTGAAGCCCTCCGCAGGAACCTCGAAGCGAGCCCGCAGCGCGGCGACATCCGGAGGCCGCATCGCAGCTCCGTTGGCCTGCCCCTGCTCACCCGCGATCCGAACGTCATCCATGTCGCGTTCGGCGAGACCGGCTGCAGAGGCGTCGAGGGAGGCGAGTTGACGCCGAAGGCGTGGGTCATCCGCAGACGGGCCGAAGACGAGAAGCGGTCGAGCCTGCCACTGCCGCTGCTGCAGCGCATACGAGACGACGGGCTCGGCTCCGCTGGAGGGCCCCATCGGCGCGCCACATCCAAGAGCGCACAGCAGCAGCAGCAGCACACAGCGCATCACTGCGGGTTCCTGGAAGCCGCTGCCGAGACCCTGCCGACCTCCCGCCGCAGCTCGCAGCTGCAGAGGTCCAGACCGGAGAACGGGTTGAGTTCGAGCCCTACCCCTCCCCCGACGGCGTCGCTCTGGCGGGTCAGAGGGTGTGGGCGAGGCCCGAAGACGTCTGGTCTGAGCCACCAAAGCACTTCGCTACGATATCGCAAGTCCACCGCCACGAGCTCCCGGGCACGTCGCTTTCACTGAGCCGGCCATGGGTGGGTCAGCAACGGTCGACGACGAACGTCCAGGCCTCCACGGTGCCATCAGCAAGGGTATGGCAGAACGCGCCTTGGACCGAGGTGTCGTCGATAGCGTCCAGCTCCAGAGTGCCTTCGTACCAGCCGGCCGAGCTGCCTTCAGTGCCGCACCCTGGAGGGAACCCATTCGTCTCGGCGCTGAGCACCGCTGGTTCGTCGGAGCCCCCAGGAGGTTGACTCGTTTCGTAGGTTCCGACCGCTTGGGCCATCGGTGGAAGGATGATCCCGAGCTTCTCGAAGGGCGGGAGGTCGGCGGCGCCCCCACAGGGGTAGTCGCCGGCTTCGGAGCACGAGAACCCGACTGGCGACAGAGCAACCAACAGCGAGGAGGGCGAGAACGAGCCGGGGACGAGCAGAGGGTCGTCGAGCTCGCCTGTAGCCTGGGCGAGCCCTGCCCAGGCATTGACAGTATCCGCAGCGTCGGCGCACGAGACGGTGCTCGAGTCGTTCGTCGTTTCGCTGGAGGTCATCGAGCCCGCCGTGTCCGTGTCCGTGTCCGGGTCCGTGTCCGTGTCCGTGTCCCCGGATCCCGTTCCCGTGGAGCTTGGCTGCGGCGGTCGATTGCCCGATGAGCTCGAGTCTCCGTCCGTCGATCCGCTTGGTGAGCCCGAGCTGTTCGCGACGCCGGAGCTCGTCGCCTCCAGTCCGGTCGTCGACGTCGAACTCGCTCCGATCTCCGGCGTCCCAGGCGGAGTGCAAGCCGTGAATCCAACAATCCAAAGAACGGTCGTCAGACGAAACACGCTGTTTAACTTCATTGCGTCGTTGAGGTTCCACCGGAGGGCAGGACGTTCCGAAAATCTGCCCACCGACTCGGGACGACTCGCGGGCAGGTGACTGAGCACCGCAGAGCTCGACCATGCGATTTCCAGTACCGCGCAGTGTTCGCAGTGGGTGCGGTCGTTCCAACCTCTGCCGCAAAGGTACTCGATGCAACTATCTCGGCAGCTGTCGTCCAAGAGGTTAGCCAGCGCTGGAGAAAACATGCGGCGGGGATAAGATTCTCGGGTTTGGTCGAGCTGACCTACGGGGCGCGGGGGTGACATGTTTGAGTTTGCGGGGATCGACGGAACGGGGTCGGAATGGTTCTCACGAGATGCGGACAGCTATCGGGAGGCTTACAAGAACAGCCACGTTCGACGGCTGCACGACAGTTGGTTCGGGAAGCGCCACTACTTCGAGGGCCCCGAGCTGCTCGGGCTCGGCACCGCCAACATCGCGCATCGTGCCACCAGGGCCGTCAGCGCCACGAACGGGAGGCGAGGCGTCGTGTTGGCGGGTTACAGCCGTGGTGGTGCCGCGGCGATCGTGGTGGCGCAGCAACTCGCGGAGCAGGGGGTCCCCATCGAGTGCCTGATCCTGTTCGATGCGGTGCACCGAAGTCCTGCGATCGGCTCGACCGTAATCCCCGGCGCCGTACCGCTCGTCCTCCACGCGATGCGTGACCCCGCAGCGTCATCCCGAGAGAGCTTCGGCAGTACCGGGCACGAGCTGGAGAACCCCAGCCGCACGCAGTACGAGCGTCGGCTTTTTCGGGGGACGCATGGCGCGATCGGAGGGGTTCCATGGGAGCCGAAGCCGCGCAGCGGTCGAAACCGAAAGCGCAAAACGGTCATGGGGCACCCGGTCCTCGAAGGTGGGATCGATCTCAGCACCAACGTGACGTACGCGGGTGATGCCGTGGCCTCTCGAGAGGTCTGGAAATGGATCTCCTCCGAGGTTCGCCGGCGCTTCGGTGCATCGTTCCGGGGCTGAACTCATCGAGCGATCGAGAAGTTCCTGCGCCTGTCGCCCTTTATCGCACCCTCCTCGATCCTAGTCCGACCCGAACAACCAGGCGCGCCAGAGGTCGGCGATGCCGTCGTCGACCAGCGCACCTTCGTCCAAGAACGGTCGCAGGCAGTAGAACTCGGTGCCGGGGCAGCCCAGCGACGTCCACCGGGTCATGAACGTCTCGAAGTCGGGCGCGAGCAGGAACTCGCCGCCCTCGTGATCAACGAAGACCACGGGAGCATCGTCGGTTTCGTCATCCACCACGATCCCGATATAGTTGCCCTCCGCCCCCGTAAAGACCAGCACGTCGTCGACACCGTCCTCCCGGACCCACGCGTTCATCTCGACCATCTGCTCCACGTCCCACAGCCCGTGAACGTCGCTGCCCCCTTGGTCGACCTCGCGGAGCTCACCGGGGGCCGTGGTCTCCGCGCTCCACCAGAAGCGAGCGACGCCGGCGATGGCCGTGAGGGCCGCCCCGAGCGCGGGAGGAACGGCACATCCGAGCCTATGCTCGAGTTCTCGAAGGCCTGCCTCGCTCAACGGGGGGCCCAGCTCCAGCGGCTTGCCGTCGAAGCGATCGTCGGATTCGATCAGGGCCGACATCCGTCGCACTGACGCCAGCCACCGCTCATGGAGGCCCGCCGGTTGCTCGGCGCGCAGCGTCCTGCGAACCGCAGCGACGTCGCCGTCCGAGGGGCCAGCGTTCGTGAAGGGCACGACTGGTGGACGGCCGCCCCGCGCGGCCACCCGTGCCAGGTACTCGACCAGCGACTCGGCGATCTTCGTCGGCTCGGCCGAGACCTCGCCCGAGGCGAGACACAAGGAGAGCCGACTCCGCCCAAGACCGTCGCCTGGACCGCAGATCAACTGCCACACCGACCCCTCCTGCGGGCAAATCGCGTACTGGAACGTCCCGCAGCTGCCCAGTCGCAGCAGCGGCCGCTCCGTCTCGAGCAGATGGACACCCGAGGGCGGGACCACGACGTGCGCGATCCTCTGGCCCAGCGACGGCGACTTGGGCTCGATCGTTGCTTCACGCCCCGTGTGACCGTTGGGGTCGGTCGCGATGGCAAGGCCACGTTGCGCAGAAATGCGTCCCTCGGACGCGTTTAAGCGAAATGAAGATGTGAAAAAGCGTTCAAGTTCTCGGACCTGTCGGATCGACTCGAGCAGCTCTAGGTGTTAGCGCTTGAGCCCGATGCCGCCGCCGAGCATCGACATGTTCGCGCTGGCTGATCCCGAAGGCGCGTGGGAGACCCTGGCCGGGATCTCGGAGCGTCGAAAAGTTGGAAGCGGCGGCGGCGATCGGTAGCGATGTCGGTCCGGACACCGGCCAGTCCTTAGGTGAAATGAAGTGGGAAAACGCGATGGGACTCGACGACTCTAGTCGATGTCTCGCTCACGCCCCTTTGGGTGTGTCGTGGCCTCTGAGATGGCCGAGCGCTCACGGGCAAGACTCCAGCCAGGCCCGCACCTGCGCGGCCTTCCACTTCGCCGGCCCGGTGCCGTGCGAGGTCCACACTTCGATCGCTCGATCCGCCGCAGCGCGAACCTCCGGCGTGCACGGGCCTCCTGCCCGCAGGGCCTGGGCGTGGCCGAAGTGGGTCTGGCCGAGGCTCCAGGGGTCGTGTTCGTCGGCGGCCTCCAAGGAGCGCTCGAACCACCGCACGGACGCGGCGTCGTTCCCAAGGCCCAGCTCCGCGAAGCCGAGGCCGCGGTGCAGCGACGCGGTGCTCGCGGTCGAGGGGCCCGGCTGGGCCCACCGAGCGAGCAGATCGTGGAGCAGCTCGCGGGCTTGGGCGAACTCGCCGCGCTCGAGCACGACGTGGGCGCTCAGCAGCCGTACGGTGTTGGCAAGGTCGGGGTCGTCGGCGAGCTCGTGGGTGAGGGCCTCGCGGGGGACGCGGAGCGCGGCGTCGGCCTCGTCGATGCGGCCGGCGTCGGCGAGGGCATCGGCCCGGTTGATCATCGTGTACAGGACGATGCGGCTGCGTGGGCCGACGGCTTCGGCGTAGATCGACTCGGCACGCTCGTACAGGTCCACTGCCTCGCCCCAGCGCTGGATTCGCATCAACAGGACGGCCTGGTTGAACATCGTGCCCGCGACCGTGGGGTGCTCGGGCCCGAACAGCTCACTGCCCAGCTCGCTGGCTTCCTCCAACGCAGCGAGTGCACCCTCGAGGTCGTCGGTCCGGGTGAGGAACGTGCCCAGATCGGAGGCGTACGTGGCTCGCTGCCACTTCGAGAGCCCCTCCCGGCGCATCACGCCTTGGATCAGCGCCGCCGCATCCGCGTCGCGCCCCTCGGCGAAAAGGATCCAGGCCTCCTGCCGGTCGAGCGTCAGCCCGACGTCCGGGCGGTCCACCCTCTGGGCGTGCGCGCGGGCCATGCCCAGCCGCTGTCGCGCCACCTCGAAGTCGTTTCGGTGCAGCGCGACGTACTGCGCCGACAGAGCAAGCGCCTCCGCACTGACGTCGAACTGTCCGCTTCGGACCGCGAGCTCGCTGGCCGCAGACAGGTCGTCGAACGCGTCGTCCACCTCGTGCAGGTTCCAGCGTGCGACGGCCCGCGAGTGGTACGCACGCGCGGCCAGGGCGTCGAGTCCCGAGCCCGCGCAAGTCTCGATCGCGTCGTCGAGTAGACGGATCGCCTCCGCGCTGTCCCCCAGGGCGACCAGAGTCCGGCCGTGGGCCACTGGATCTGCGCACGCCTGGATCTGCTCGGCCGCGATTTCGGCCGAGCCCGCGGGCGACTCGACCGAGCGTTCGCACTGCTCAACGGGCGGAAGCTGGGACAATGCCAGCGGGACACCTTCGGAGCCCGCCTCGGCACGTTCGGCCAGGAACCCGAGGATGGACCACTGCTGCCGCAGGCAGGCGCGTACTGCAGGTGGCTCCTGTGCCCGGCAGCTGGCCTCGGAGCGCTCCAGCCACTGCTGCACCCAGCGATCGGTGGGCTGCGAGACCCGCTCCCATCCCTCCTGACCCATCGCCTCCGCGAGGGCGGGGCGGGTCGTCTGTGACCACGATCGGGTGTGCTCTTGTGTTGCGTCCGCGCAGGGATCTGCGCCCCTCACGACGAACGCGACGACGCTGCCGCCCACCGCCGCGGCGACCACCGCGACCGGACCCCGTCGGCTTCGCGTCACCGAGCGCAGGGCCTCGACGACATCGGCCATCGAGGGATGCCGCCGCGCGGGGTCGGCCTCGATGCAGCGCGCCACGATCCTTCGCAGTCGCCTCGGGACGTGGGGACTGCCGGCGGCGGGGCAGGGACCCTCCAGATGCGGGTGTCGCCCCCAGAGTGCCTCGTGGAGCGAGACCCCGAAGGCGTACTGATCCGCGGCGGGCCCCGGAGGTCCGCGGCGCTGCTCGGGCGCGACGTAGCGCGGGGTTCCGCCCCGGGGCTCGGCGCTGCGGTCCTCGGAGTCCGACTCGAGGCTCGTCGCCAGGCCGAAGTCCGAGACGAGGACGCGGCGACCTCCGTCGGCGAGCAGCACGTTCGCGGGCTTGAAGTCGGCGTGCACCACCCCGTGCTCGTGCGCGCTCGCCAGACCCTGGGCGGCGGCCGTGAACCTGGCCAGGACGTCCCTCCAGCCGTGCGCTTCCTGCAGCCACGTCCGTAGGGTCGGGCCCTCGATCAGCTCCATCGAGATGAACGGAACATCCAGCCGCGGCAGCACGCCTGCGTCGTGGATCGTCACGATGTTGGGGTGGGAGATCCGCGCGAGCATGCGGGCCTCGCCGAGCAGCGCCTCGGCGTCGTCTTCGCTGGCGCCCCAGAGGATCTTCAGCGCGACCGAGCGCTGCAGCACGGCGTCGGTGGCTCGAGCGACGACCGCCATGCCCCCGACGCCGAGGATCTCCCCCAGCTCGTAGCGCGGCGCCTCGTCGGCCGACTCTCGAAAGCTCGCTGCTACCGCCTCTTGGCAGTCGGCGCAGACGGCCAGGTGAGCCAGCAACGACGCGGAGGCGGGCTCGCCAGCGCTGAGCGCAGCGAGCGTGTTGTCTCCGGGACATGGGTCGGCGTCGGTCATCGTCGTTGCGAGGTGGTCCGGTCGAGAATATGGTGCCGGAGGTGGATGGGGTGGAGGGACTGGTGCGGCGGGTGGCCGAAGAGGTCGCCTGGGACCTCGACATCCCGGCCACGTGTGCGTACATCCGTGCCCGGGCCCGTGACGAGGGGCTGGATCTGGACCAGGTTCGCGCGATGGCGCTCGTGTACGCCTGCACCCGCGCAGACCCGGTGGCGCAGGACGAGTTGGTGGCCGTGGTGCATGAGGTCGCGGCCAAGATGCGATGGCCCGAGCTCCCCGTCGAGGCTCGCGCGACTCGCATCTGGGACCACGTGTTCCGCGAAGACAGCAACGGACGGGTGCGGCTGACCACCTATGACGGCCGGGGCCCCCTGGGTGCCTGGCTGCGGGTGGTGGCGACGCGGCTGGCCCGGCGCGAGGCGACGGCGCCCAAGCCCGCAACCAACGAGGAGAGCTTGGCCGGCGTCTGGGCCGCTGCGGCCGGGTCCGAGCACGCGCTCATCAAGGACATGTACGTGGAGCAAGTGCGGGCCGCCTTCCGGGAGGCGACGCGCTCGCTCTCGGAGGACGCCCGGGCGCTCCTGCATCTCCACTACGTGCGGGGCATCGCGCTGGAGCGGCTGACGGGTGTCTACGGTGTGCACCGGGTGACGCTCTCGCGCCGGCTCAAGGCCGCGCGCACCGAGCTGCTCGACCGCGCCGTGGCGGGGCTGAAGTCGTCCTCGGACATGACCGAGCACGAGTGCCGGAGCCTGCTTCGCACGCTGCAAAGCCGCATCGACCTCTCGCTGGGCGTCTCCGCGTCGTCGACCTGACCCCACGTCGGGTTGAGCGCACCTCGGGTCGGCCGTAGCGATTCGTGCTCGAAAAAAAAGAAATCGCCAGGGCAGCGCTACGGGTGGGCGGTTGTCCGCTCATGGGTGTGTCGGCGGGACGTCCCGGCCGAGCGAAAGGCGAGAAAACCTCATGAAATCACGTCATATCATTCTCCTCGCGCTCTCCGGGCTGCTGGCGAGCTGCGACGCTCCCGGCCAGGCCACCACCGACGCCGACGAGACGGCTCGCACTCCGGTGGGCAAGGCCGACGGCGCGCCCGCGGGCTCATGCCAAGACGCGTGCGGTGGCCCCTCCAACGACGGCCCGTGCTGGTGCGATGAGCTCTGCATCAGCTACGGGGATTGCTGCCTCGACAAGGCGGCCGTGTGCGATCCGCCCGACACCGAAGTGGTCGACGCGGCCCTGCTGCTGGTCAACACCGCGGGCCCCCGCTTCATGGTCGACGAGGTCGGCCTGCAGCTGGCCGAAGCCCAGGCGCTGCTGGCTGAGCGGGCCGGCGAGGACGGCATCGACGGCAGCGGAGACGACATCCCGTTCGAGAGCCTGGCCGACCTCACCGCGCGCACCGGCGTCGACGCGGTCGCGCTGCAGGCCATCACCGCGTTCGCGTTCCCCCTGCCGGCGTGGGACGAGTACCTGCCGGCGTCGATCTCCGTCACCGTCGACGCGCTGCGCTGCCAGTCCGGCTACAGCTGCTCGCCCGACGAGCCGTTCACGCGGGGCATCTCGCTGGACCTCGACGCCGAGGCCGGCACCGTCGAGGCCGCCTCGGTCCGCGGCGTGGCCGCGCTCGAAGTCGACGGCAGCTTCGAGCGCATCGATGCGAACAGCTCGTGCACCGACCGCTTCTGCTCCTACGAGAACGCCCAGATCCGCGGCCAGCTCTCGCCCTTTGGCAGCCTGCATCTGCAGGGCTTCCAGAAGCGCAACCGCAGCGGCAACCAGGCGTACGGGTTCACGGTCCGGCAGCAGCAGATCCGCGGTCCGCAGAGGTTCTCGGTCTACGAGGCCGAGTAGGGAATTGCGGCGCGTGGTCGGGGTCTGACTCGTCATCGGGCGTCGAAAAGTCGCGTGCCGCCGCGATCTGGGAGTGCTTCCGAGGCCGCGCGTGCTCTGCCCTCGAACTCTTCGCGAGATCCTCGCTAGTCTCGAGAGTGCCGATGCGCCCGAGCTCACCCTCATCGGCCTGCCGGCCCTGACCACGCAAGGAAGCATCAACCCGGCGGCGGAGTCGAGTTCGAGCTCTGCTACACCGGCAACGCCCCCGATACGTGTGCGTCGCTGTGCCCCTGACCAACCTCGATGCTCACGTCCGCGCAACCCGTGGGCGTTGCCGAACGTTTTCGTCGAGTGTCGTTTACGGTAGGGTGACAAGCCGTGGGGATGATCAAGGAGTTCAAGAAGGATCAGGGGTTCGGCCTCATCGACCACCCCGAGCACGGCGAGCTGCTGTTCGACTACGTGGCGTGCAACTTCGAGCCCGAAGTCGGCGATCAAGTCGTCGTCGGGGAGGTCGCGAAGCGCTACGGCGGCGGCCTCAAGGCGAAGAGCGTGACCTGCCCAGCCAAGCCGCCTCGGTAGCGCCCGCCTGGCCGTGCGGCTCGGCGAGCGCCCTTCGGCGGCTCACTCTCCGAGCAGGTCGTCCACGCGTTCTATCGTCGCCGCCGACATCAGCCACAGATCGAGGGTGTCGATCTCCGTGCACGCATCGATCCTCGCCCGGACGTCCTCGTACGGTGCTGTGTTCGCCCAAACGCCCCCTACATCGACAGCGCGGCGGCGATCAACAATCCGACCCCAACCGCGACGACGGCCATGAGGTGGTGATGGCGGGGAGCTCGAGCTGGCCGCGACCATGCAGGTTTCGCATTCCGAGATGCGCCGGGGGTCGTGCTCTCCTGTGGGCGGGGGTCGTCGGGCCGTAAGACGCGCGGCTTGGGCGTGCCAGAAGAGATTTCGGAACTCACCCCGATCGCAGCGCAGCTTCGCGAGCCGATCCTGCGGGAGACGGACGCGTTCGGCACGCTGGAGTGCGCGATGCTCCCCTCGTCTACAGCGACACGCCCGTCTGTGTGACCGCATCGGCCACCCGCAAAGTCAGCACCCCGTTCGAGTAGTCCATGAAGCCGGCCTCCACGGTCGAACCCACAAAGCTCCCGGCGCTGAGATCCGCCGTGACCGAGTCGCCGGTATCGCCGAACACTGTCAGCAGGTTGGTCGTCGCTGAGCTGTGCACCAGATCCGGTAGTGCCATCACCAACACGTTGTCCCCGGTGCCCGTGAGGTCGATGGACTCGACGTCCACGAACGCCGATTCGGCGATCGTGGTCAGATCCAAGTTCGCCCCTCCACCCGGCAGTCGCACCGTGTCGAGGCCGGGACCAGCGTCGAGCACGGCAAAGCTGTTGTCGAGCACCACGATTGTGTCGTCACCCGGCCCCGTGCGAATCACGTCCGCACCGCCACCGGCGATCACCGTGTCTTGCCCGAGGCCGGAGACAATGACATCGACCGCCGCACTGCCCTCGAGGCTGTCGTCGGCCTCGACCCCGAAACAGGTCAGCGGAGTTGTCCGAGCGGAGCGGCACGCGGCGGGGGCCGAGCACCGCGGAGCTCGGCGGCGATGCCCTCGGGTGCGGTCACGGCCCGAGTGACGCGCATGGGCCCGCTGCAGCGGGAGCAGACGGAGATGTCGACGCGAAAGACG
>CAYGTG010000076.1:0-14083 GCA_964352485.1 uncultured Nannocystaceae bacterium
AAGCGGCCATGCCGATGGTGCTTGTTCGCTACGAGGTTCACGAGCGGCTCGGCAGCGGTGGACTCGGAGTCGTGTATCGCGCGTGGGATCCCGTCCTGAAGCGCGCGGCTGCGGTGAAGGTGCTGCGCGCGGATGCGGAGGGGGACATCGCGGCCTCGGGCGGAGCGAAGATTCATCTACGAGAGAGTCGGCGGGTCGCCCGGCTGGTGCACCCGGGGGTGGTGAACGTGTTCGTTTCGGGGGCGGTTCCTGCGGACCACCTCGTCTATGTCGTCATGGAGTTCCTGTCCGGGGGCACGCTCGAGGCTTGGCTCGAGGAGGCCCCGCGCGAGCTCCCGCAGATCCTGGACAAGTTTCATCAGGCCGCGTCTGCGCTGCAGGCTGCGCATGCGGCAGGAATCCTGCATCGCGACTTCAAGCCCGCCAACGTGTTGCTGGACGCGGACGGTCGGGTTCGCGTCGTCGACTTTGGGACACACGGGACCCTTGGGTTCATGCCACCGGAGCAGGAACGTGGCGAGGTCATCGACGCTCGAGCGGATGTCTACGCGTTTTGCGTGTCGCATCGGGATGCGCTGGGATCAAGGCGTCCATCTTGGCGACTCGAAGAAGCGTTGCGGCGGGGGACGGATCCCGTGGCGGCGTCGCGGTGCCCGAGCATCGATGTTTTGGTTCAGGCGCTTGAACCAAGGCGGAGGCGGTCGCCGGTCGTGGCCGGAGTTGGCCTGCTGGGTGTCCTGGGCATGTCGCTGGCGATGACGAGCTCCGAGCAGCCATGCTTGGAGCCCGAACTCCGAGTCCCATCTGGGCTTGCCGAGCGGCTGCAGGTCGACGCGAAGGCATTCGTGGCCGGGTGGAACGCTTCGGCGTCCGCGTTCTGTGAGCAGGACGCCGAGCCGCAGCAGCGATGTCTGGAGGCGGCGCGGGTGCACTGGCACACCGTCCTCGCAGCAATCGCCAGCGCGCCCGATGCCGCCGATGCGCTGCTGGTGCTCGACGGGCTTCCCAACCCGCGCCGATGCAAGGACGGCGAGGGGGTCGAAGCTTCGGCACCGACGGCGCTGGACTCCTCCTTCACGTCGCTTCGGCTGGAGCTCGAAGCGAGCCAGCACCTCGGCACTTGGGCTGAGCATGGTCCGACCCTGCTGGAACGCGTCCGGGGACTTCGGGAAGCCGCTCTGGTTTCGGGGAACCGCCGCGTGGAGGCTGGTGCCGCGCTCTATCTGGGTGTCTTCGAGCAGCGGGCCGGCAACACCGATGCGGCGGACCGACTGTATCGCGACGCGTACCACCTCGCGATTCGTGGAGAGGACGCAGCGATGGCGTTCCACGCCGCGGACCGGCTGTCGTATTCGGCAGCGATGTTCCTCGGGGACTCTTTCGCAGCCCGCATGTGGATGCAGCGGGCACGCGATGCGAGTGCCGCACGGGAGGACCTCTCGGCCCGCGCAGAGTTGCTCATGCTCGAGGGTCGTTTTGCCGGCTTGACGGGTGACCACGCGGCGGCGGTCGCGTTCTACGACGAAGCCGAACGATCATTCACGCAGGACACGAGCCTGGCGAACTGGGAGCAACTGTACGCGGGGCGGGCCGATGCCAAGCAGAGCTTGGGGGACCTCGAAGGCGCCGTCGAAGACTACGAGCGGGTGCTCGAGAAGCTGGACCGGGTGTCCGAGCACTCCTTGATCTTCTCGCACACGCTTCAAGGCCTGGGCGGCACGCTGCTCATGCTCGGCCGGCTCGATGAGGCCGAACAAGCACAGGTGCGGCTCCGGGACGCAATCCTGGAGCAGCAACCCGACAGCCCCGATCTGGCCGCGGTGCGCTTCAACCTCTCGCAGGTCTACTCCGCGCGCGGAGCCCACGCGGCGGCGCTGCGCGAGCTTGAGATGGTTCGTGAGAGGTTTGAGGCCTACGGGGGGCCGGAGCATCCTGGTGCTGCGGCCGCTCGGTCCGCGATGGCCGAGCAACACGAAGCGCTGGGAAACACGAAGGAGGCGCGGCGGGAGGCCGAGGCGGCGCTTCGCTGGAACGTCCCCCAGGAATATGCAGGCGGGGCGCACCTCGTGCTTGCACGACTCGAGATCGAAGCGGGCTCGACCCAGGCCGCCCGAGACCGCTTGACCGCGCTGGTCGAGCATCCCGAAACCCTTCCAGAGGCCAGTGCGGCGGCGGCTGAGCTTCTGCAGCGTCTCTAGCAGTGGACCCTCCGCCGTTGTCGCCGCGCGAGGGAATCCGCTGCCAACCCAACATGTCGCCGTCCCAGCGCGTTCGGGCGAGATCTTAGCCACCGCCAGACTGCTGCGCGACGATATCACCAGTGGAACACCAGCGCGTACTGCTCGGTGAACGGCGGCTGCTGCACGTATGGATCCGCCACCCATCGCACGCAGTCCTCGCCCACGGTCAGCACTCCCTCGCGCACCAGCCAGTCGAGTTCTCGGTAGTAGTACTCGAAGTCGGGATCATCGTCGTACGCCCGCACGTGCGGGAAGCCGATCGTCTCCGGAGGGAGGTCGTAGATCATGCCGTCGCCGTCGTCGTAGGTAGAGCTGGGAAGCTCGAAGCTCACGTGCTGTAGCGACAGGCGGGCGGTGCCCTGGTCATCGAACACCACCAGCTGCATATCGGCCTGGAAGTCCTTGTAAGCGGTGACGACCCCGCCCGACCAGGTCAGGTAGCTGATCACCCAGTCGAGTCCCTCGCCCCAGTCCCCGCACATGCCGCCGGGGCAGGTTCGCTCGCGCACCTGGATCGTGGCAGTCGCGAGGATGTTTCGATCCATGCCCCCCAGGGCCGCCTGGGCGTCGGCGAGGGTGAACGGCACCCCTTCACACGAGGCGGGGTCGAACGGGTCGTCGTTGACGGCCATGCCACCGCTGCTCGAGCTCTCGCCGGTCGAGCCGCCCGTGCCGGTCGAGCCACCCGTGTCGGTCGAGCCGCCCGTGTCGGTCGAGCCCGTGGCGTCAGTCCCGGGAGTCGCGGTGCTCGAGGAGGTGTCGGCTGCACCCGAGCTCGTGCCGTCCGTCGAGGACGAGATGCTCGTACCCGCGCTGGAGGTGGAGTCGGCCGAGGTTCTCGTCCCCGACGAGCCGCCGGTGCCCGCGTCGGTACCGTCGGCACCGTCGCCCGAAACATCGTCTCCGCAGGCCACCGTCAGCGCGGCCCCCAGCACCATCACCGTCCAACATCGCTTCGATCGCACACGCATCAGACGAATCTCTCGCCCCATGGTTGCACAGCCGCCCCGGGCGCGGCGCGAACACGGGCATCACGGACTCCGCTGGCTGAGAAACACGACGGAATCGACTTGCGCCGGTGTTTGATATTGTTTTCACGCGCGCGGTGTTGTTCGGGCTGGTGCTCTGCGTGTCCTTGGGTGCAGCCTATGCTCTGATGCGCGCCTTTCGTCGCGTCCACGCTTCCCGCGACGCATCTTCGGCGGTCGGGGCCGGACTCGCGACCACGATGCTCGCGGCCGAGCTCAGCTGGGCAAGCGTCTTGTGCAACCTCGACGCGCCCTCCTGGCAGCTCGCCGCACCGCGGCCTCTGCCGATCGTGATGGCCATGCTTGCCGCTGGCGCGAGCACTGCGATCCTACGATGCGCCAGCACCCCGTCCGTAGAGGACATAATCTCAGCCGCAGCGGCCCTTGGCGACTTGTGCGGTCATCGCGGCCAATACCTCCGGGGGCGGGGGATCGACGAGCTCGTATTCGGACTTCGGGAGTCGGCCTATGGCGAGGTTGTCCACGACCCACTGGGGCAAAGCCGCAGGCGCACACCCGGGCTCGAGTCCCAGTCGTGCCACGGCCAGGAGCTGCGCGGCGTAGTCGTCGGCTGCGCTGCTGTAGCGGAAGGACCAGCTGAGCTCGCCGAAGACCTCCGCCTTCCCAGACTGCTGGCTCCACGTCCAGCCGAGCGTCGTGGAGCCGCTGCTTGCAGTGCCCGACAACCCCAGACCACCGAAAGGGAACTGCTGGTCGTTGCGAGCAACGGTGACTCCCTCGGGAAGCTCCCGCCCCAGCGCGCGCTCGCTGACGACGTCGTCCTGCACGTACTGCACGGACATCGCAGCCCAGGCAAACTCGCGGACGCGTTCGACATCGATCGTGCCGACCTCAACTTTGACCGCAGGCGAAGGGGGGTCGACCGCATCCGCGCGCTCCATGCCATCGAGCTCGGGCCGGTGATCGCAGGTGGCAAAGCTGTAGTGCGCGCCGGACTGCAGATCGAGCGCGGTGACCGAGTCGCAGTACTGGTAGTGCCCGCGTCGGCCATAGATGACCACCCACCCGGTATCGACAAGTCCCAGACCGCCCAGCGGCAGCGATACGTGGCGCGGTAGGGCCTCGCTTTCACAGGCCCGCCATCGCATGTACGCGCCCTCGGGCGACCCTTCAGAGAGGGTCGCAAGGCAGTCGGGAGCGGGCGGCTTTCCCGACAAGGACCACAGCTCGAAGTAGCGCTGGGCACGAAGCGCCCATCCAGCGACCGGCCGCGCGCAGTCGTCTTCGGGGTCGACGCTGCAAAGCCATGGAGCCAGAGGATCGGCGGCGCGGGTTTGGGGGGTGACGATGTCGCGCCGCGTGGGCGGGAGCCACACGGTGGTGTCGGTGCCGTCGGCAAGATCGAGGTAGCTCCGCAACCAAATGCTCAGGCCGTCGTCCCAGTAGGTCTTGGCCTCCAGCGCTGAAGTGAGCTCGAACGACATCATCGGCTCGTCGCCGCGCGCGACGGCGAGGCACGCATGCTCGTAGAGCGCCGTGACTTGTTTGTTGAAAGCCTTCGTCGATCCGTCCGCGGGTAGGGCTTTGACGAGCCGCTCCAGCGCGTCGTGCTGTTTGCGGGCCTGCGCGAGCGCCGGCGAGTCTGCCTCGCAAAGAGCGCTTGGTCCCGCCGACAGGTCTGCCCACACCGCCGCGTCTTCTGCAGCTCCGTCAGCAGGGGCCGGGGTATCGTCGTGCGATGCCTCGCGGGCGCTTGGTGCGGAGACGGGCTCCAGCGCGGCGTCGGGCGAAGTGCAGCCGGCTAGGCACAACGCGGTCAGGAGTGGCCGCAAAGGCACGGTGTAGGGCATCATCGTACCGGACAGAATTTCCGGACCAAGGTTCCCTGCGGCGCGGGCTTTCCTGGTCTCGAGCAAGCATGCGGGAGTCATCTCCATGGGGCAAAACCGCGGGAACCGGCGCGGTGTCGCTCCCAGCGCGGAGGGCTTCGGGCACATTCGTCAGTGGGCGTGGCCGCTGAGCCTCTGCGGCTCGCTCGACGTCCCGGCGACGACCGATGAAAAACCCTGTGTAAGGATGGCGCATGGATAGGATGCCTCTCGCGCTTTGTGCGTGCGTGCTCGTCGCGGGCTGCGGTCCCGTCGTTGCCGTCGACGAGAGCGCGGGCGGCTCGACCTCATCCGTCCCAAGCAGCAGCGGCGACACCAACCAACCGGTGCCCCCGGGCAACACACCGACCCCTCCGGCATCCAGCACCTCGTCGACACCAGTGCCATCGAGCACGAGCTCAAGCTCAACCACGTCCGATCCGCCCCAGGAGTGCACACCGGCTGAGCTTGGTGCGTGCTTTTGTCCCGACGGCTCGGTTCGAGATCGGGTCTGCTCTTCGGAGGGGGTCTACGGGCCGTGCCAGTGCGGACAGGGCACAGGGTCTGGGCCCAGTGGGGGTTCCACGGGTTGGTGGGGGAGCAGCGAGTCCTCCGCGGGTGGGGTCGGCCCGCAGATTCCGGATCTCCCGCCTGGGGAGGACTGTCTGCCGCTCGATATGCCGTGCGTCGGCTACTTCCCGATCGAGGACGATGCCGAGCTGGCGGAGATCGCCGTGTGTAGCCAGATCGTCGGCGAGCTCTCCATCCACGACCAGGTCACGACGCTGCAACCGCTGGCCTGTCTTCGCCAGGTTGACGGAGTTTTGGGGATTCTTCAGTCCGAGCTCTCCACGACGTCGGGCCTCGCTGCGCTCGAGACTGCGGACGTGCTTGCGATTGTCGGCAATGGACAGCTCTCGACGGTCGCGGCCTCCTCACTCGAGGTCGTGGGGGAGCTGATGATCACGGACAATCCCATGCTCACGTCGCTCGCCTTCCCCTCTTTGACGGAGATATGGGACCGCCTCGAAGTCGTCGGAAACCCAGCGTTGACGGACTGCGACGTCGAAGCGCTGGTCTCGCAAACGAAACCTCCGATGTTGGTGTGCGGGGGCAACCTGGACAGCCCATGCAGCGCCGTCTGCGGTTGAGGAGGAGAGTCTCCGAGGCCCGCGAGGTGCGGCAGATCTTGCGACCGCCGGTGCTCGATCGCGGTCGACTTCTGCGCTCTGGATGGGTGGAGCCGACCGCATTGTCTTGTGATGAAGCGTCTCGTCGGTTCCATCGCAATTGTTGGCCTGTTGGTCCTCGTCGGCTGCGTCGCCGGGGACGCGCGTTTCACCGCAGAGACGCCGGCTGGTTCCTGGGCCGGTCTTTGGCACGGGGCCATCTCCGTGGTGACGCTGGTGATCGGGATCTTCAGCGACTCTGTCAGCGTCTACGAATCGGCAAACACCGGTGGCTGGTACGATTTCGGGTTCTTGTTTGGCGTGACCGCGATCTGGGGCGGTGGCTCGTCGAGCTACTACGGCCGGCGCGAGCGGGCACGGCGGGAGCGAGAGTGGGACGCGTTGTCTTCGAAGCTCGAACTCAAGTTCAAGCGAAAGATCCGTCAGTGGGCCGATGCGGAACCCGACGACGATTGGGACCTGGTCGAAGAACTCGCCGAGCAGAAGCTCAAGCGAAAGGTCCGGGCCTGGGCGAACCAGGATTGAATGCGCGCGTAGCGGTCGAGACGCGCTCGATTCACTTGGAAGAGTGCGAGCCGCGACATCGCAGGAATCGTTTGCCGCGCCCGTTCCGCCGGGACTATCCTGAGCATCGATGTCTCGTTATGGCCGGCTTGTGTTCTCTCGCTGTGGAGCTGTTGCTGCCGCTCGGGCAGCCCCGCGACAGCCGGAGAACACTGTGGGCGTCACGTTTGCAAGCAGGATCGTGGAGCGGCTGCTGAGGCCGCTTGGTGCTCAGGTTGGATGTCGGGTCGCAGTTCTCGCGACCCAGTCGGATCGGCACTGACCTTGCACCGACGTGATTCATGAGAGCGAGATTTTTCACGGCGTTGCTGACAACGGCCGTTGTGTTCACGGGTTGTGGGTTCGACTCCCGGGTGGCGGGGACGTGGCAGCCCGTGGCGGCGCAGCCCGGGGAGCTCGTGCGCGCTGGGTTGCCTGGACCGATGGCGAAAACCTTGGCTACGAGCACGTTCGTGGCCGCGGACGGCGTCGTGTACGTTGGCTTCCAGCACGAACAGGCGACCCTGGCCCGGTACAAGATCCTGCACGAGCAAGGGGACTGCGCCACCGTACGCCTCGACGCCCCAGAGGCGAACTCAGGCGGGCCCGAGTCGGTCGAAGTGGAGGCCTGCCTCGACGACGACGAACTCACGCTGCGACACGATGCCAAAGGCAAGCCGCTCACGGTGACGTTTCGTCGGGCGCCGTGAGGCCGAGTCCCTACAACACGGCGGTGGCGACCAGCGCGAAGTGGGTGGCCGCTGCGACGATGACAAACCCGTGGAAGATCTCGTGGTAGCCAAAGACGTGCGGGGAGGGGTTGGGCCACTGCAATGCGTACGCGAGTGCGCCTACGGAATAGAGCACCCCACCGGCTGCAAGCAGACCGACGCCAAGCGCACCCATGGTCGCGTACAGATGCGGGACGGCGAGGACCCCCACGCAACCGACGGCGAAGTAGATCAGCGTCCGTAGCCACTTGGGAGCATCGCTCCACAGCAAGGTGACGGCGACTCCGATGCCAGCCATGGCGCACAAGGTGGCGAAGAGCGTGCCCACGTCTCGACCGCGGAAGGTGACGAGGCACAGCGGGGTCCAGGTGCCGACGATGAGGGCGAAGATCATCGCGTGGTCGAGCTTGCGCATGCGCGCGTACCAGGGAGGCTCCCAATAGACTCGGTGGTACATCGCGCTGGTGCCCATGCAGGCGGGAACGCTCAGGGCGTAGCCGAGGGTGGGCCAGCGGGCGTCGGGCGCCGTGGACAGGACGAGCCAGGCACCGGCCAGGACGAACGGGATGAACGCCCACGCATGGAGGATGCCTCGCATGGAAGGTCGCTGGTCGTAGGCGGCGGGTCGAGTACTCACGGTCGGCGAACGTGTAGGGTTACCTGGTGCCTTGCCGGGTCATGGTTCTGTGATCTGAGGCAGGTCGTGTCCAAAGGAGCGCGTAGGTTCTCGTGTACCCCTGCGGCTCAGCGATCGGCTCGTCGCCGACGCCAGCCCAGCGCCAGCAATGCCAGCAGCCCCAACGCAGACCGCTGCCCGCCGACCGAACACCCGTCGCACTCCGCGTTCGCAAATCGAGAGCCCCCGCTGGGACCGTCCTCGGAGTCGCGGCCCGCGATCCCGGCGTCGATCCAGGCCGCAAACTGCGACACCCGGATCTGGTAGTCGTTGGCCTCGTATTTCGCGACGTCGACATCGCAGGAGTCGCCCCACGCGTTGAGACCTGCCAGGTAGGTGATGCCGCCGCGCCGCAGGAACACGGGTCCGCCGCTGTCGCCTCCGGCGCCTACGCCCTCGAGCATCGTGGCGGCTTCGCTCGTAGGCGGGTTGAACGTCAGCCGCAGAAAGTGGTCGTCCACGCCGTCGATGGTGTTCGTGGCGCGCCGCAGCTGCCCGTCGTCGGTGGCCCCGGACTCGCCCTCTTGGCCGGTGCCGTGCAGCCCGCGACCCAACAGCTCGATCTCCGAGCCGAGTTCATCTTCCCCGCGAAACAGGGCGATCGGTTCGACGCTCAGGACCGGGGTGTCGAGTCGCAGCAACGCGATGTCGAAGGCGTCGCCGTCGTTCCAACGCGGGTGCAGCGTGATCGTGGTGACGGTTCGCGCTTCGCCGCCCACGGTCAACGACGCGCCCGTTTCGAGATCGGTGGCACAGTGGGCGACCGTCAGCAAGAACGACGGGTGCACGAGCGTGGCGAGGCAGTCCCCGGGCCCGAGGAACTCAACGAGCTCGGGATAGTCCGCCCCGGCCACGAGGTACTGCGCGTCGTCGACGTCGTGCCGGGTGATGATCGCTTGCGCGTCGGCGGGGCCGAAGGTGAAGGCGGTGAGCGCGATGAGGGCCGCCGTCGAGATCCGCATGGCGCAGAGTATAGAGCACGCTCAACCCTCATGCGGCCTCGAGCAGCTCGACGAGTCCGTCGAGGCAGCCAACCCAGCCGGCCTGATGTTTCTCGCGCGCGGCTTCCGAGACGATACGTTCGTGCACGATGATGACTTCGGTCCCCACTTCGCGCGGCTCGAACCGTACCGTGACGCGCTCGGGTGCTGCGGCGGCGGGGTCGAGGGACCAGCTGTAGATGAGCTTGTTCGGTCGGTCGACAACCTCGAATCGACCGCTGATCCACACGATGTCCCCTGAGGGCATTTCGTTGCCGATGCGGTAGGTGCCGCCCTCTCGAAGGTCCACTTCTGCGCCCGGGCAGCGTACGCCCTTGGGGCCCCACCATTGAATCAGCTGCTGCGGGCTGGTCCAGGCGGCGAAGACTTGCTCGGGGCTGGCGCGGATGGTGCGGCGGACAATGAGATGGATGGACGACTCGGTCATGATGACTCCCCTTCGAGGTGCTCGGCCAGGGCGTCGAGCGTGCTGTTCCAGAACTCCCCGTAGTGCTCGACCCACGCTTGCACCGACTGCAGTGGGTCGGGGTTGAGCGCGCAGTGATGCACCCGTCCGTCGACCGTGCGGTCGATGAGTCCGGCCCGCTCCAGCACGCGGATGTGTTTGGATGCCGCGGGCAGGGTCATGTCGAACGGCTCGGCGAGCACCGACACCCGCTGCGGGCCCGCGCTGAGCCGGGCGAGCATCGAGCGGCGGGTCCGGTCCGCCAGCGCGTGAAAGACGAGATCGAGCCGGTCGTCGTCGGGGACGGGGCGGTCGGTACGTCGAGGGCTTGACGACATCGTTGGTTTAATATTAAACCATTTGGTAAACAATACAAGAGGGGCTCACTTCGCCCCCGGGTCACCCCACAACACCAGATTCGAGCCGCCGTCATGTCCAAGCCCATCCACCAAGACATCACCTTCGAAGCCTCCCCTGCCCAGGTCTACGCCGCATACATGGACCCCGGCCAACGCGCCCAATACACCGATGGCGAAACAGAAATCTCCGCCGAGGAGGGCGGTGCCTTTTCGTGCCATGGCGGGCAGATCGTGGGCCGCAACCTCGAGCTCATCCCCGGCCAGCGCATCGTGCAGGCCTGGCGCGTCTCAGGATGGCCTGAGGGCCTCTACACGACCGTTCATTTCGAGCTGTCCCCGAGCGAAGGCGGCGCTCGAGTGGTGATGGATCACTACGGCGTGCCCGACGAGTTCGAAGAGCACATCGCAGGCGGCTGGCACGCACGGTACTGGGACCCGATGCGTACCTACCTCGCTGCGAACGCCTGAGCTCGAGCGACACGCCGCGGCGCTGGGATGCTGCTACCCTTGCGGCCATCGTGAAAGAACTCGACGTCGCAAAGACGGTGGAAGCCCTCGACCAGATTCTCCAGGCGGAGCTTTCGGGCGTCGTGCGCTACACCCACTACGCGCTGATGATCACCGGCCCCAACCGGATCCCGATCGTCGCGTTCATGAAGGCCCAGGCCACCGAGTCCCTCGTTCACGCGCAGCAGGTGGGCGAGATCCTCACCGGCCTCGAGGGACATCCCTCGATGAGCATCGCGCCGATCGACGAGACGCACGAACACGGCGTCGAGGCGATTCTCAAAGAGAGCCTCAACCACGAGCTGGGTGCCGTCCGGCTGTACCGGAAGCTTCTGGACACAGTCATCGATGCCTCGGTCTACCTCGAGGACTTCGCGCGCACGATGATCGGCCAAGAGGAGCTTCACCAGCTCGAGCTCCGCAAGATGCTCCGCGACTTCCGCTAGCAGCCTTGCGGCGAGCCTGCATAACACCGAGTCCAAGGTCCGGCCGTGTGCAGCCGCGGCGCCGCTGGGCCCAAACCGCAGGGGGCCCAGCTAGGCCCGTCCAGCCGCCCGTGGTTGCGATAGGCTGTCGTCGGAGAGCGGGGCCCCAAGGATGAGCGAGCAGAGAAGGGGCTATACTCCGGACCGCTCATGAGCACCTCGTCCCGGGGCTTCGGCTCGCAGTCCCTCCTGACGATCGCCGCGGTGGTGATCATCATCGCGGGCTTGCGCCAGGCAGACACGCTTCTGCCGCCCTTCCTCGTCGCGGTCTTGTTGTCCGTGCTCGTGGCTCCGGTTGTTCTCTGGCTCGAAGCTCGACGAATACCCGCGCCCTTGGCGGTGACCATCGCGTTGGTCTTCGTGTTTGCCGCGTTGGTCGGTTTCGGAGCGTTGCTGACCACGGCGTTCGCCGGCTACGAGGAAGCGCTCCCGGGCTATCGCTCCGCGATGACGCAACGCACCACATCGGCTCTCGTTTGGTCGCGTGAGCGCGGCGTACCCATCGACTCGTCACAGATCGCGGCGATTCTTCACCCGGAGCGCTTCCTCGAGCTGTCGATGAACTTCCTCGGCGGCCTGGTCGGGGCTGCGTCCAACACTGCGCTCGTGCTGCTCACGATGATGTTCGTGCTGCTCGAAGCGACCACGTTCCCCAAGAAGATCCGCAGCGCGATCGAAGACCCGGGCGACGACCTCGGCCACTGGAAGTCGATGCTGATCGAGATCCAGCGCTACCTCGCGATCAAGACCATCGTCTCGCTGGTCACGGGGGCGACCGCCACGTTGTTGCTTTGGGTGCTCGATGTCGACTTCCCGCTGCTGTGGGGGATGGTCGCGTTCCTCCTCAACTACGTCCCGACCGTGGGGTCGATCATCGCGTCGATACCGGCCGTCATCACCGCGATGATTCAGCCCGACCTGGGCATCGGTGTCGCGGCCCTGGTGGCGCTTGGGTACGTGGTCATCAATACGGTCTTTGGCAGCATCATCGAACCGCAGCTCATGGGGCGCCGACTGGGCCTCTCACCGCTGGTCGTGTTCGTCTCGCTGGCGTTCTGGCTGTGGGTTTGGGGCCCCATCGGCGGCCTGCTCTCCGTGCCACTGACCATTGTCGTTCGCCTGGTGCTGGAGCGCAGCGAAGAGCTCCACTGGTTGTCCGTGCTGCTGGGCTCGAGCTCCGAGCCCGAGGTTGCACCGCCCCCGCCGCGTCGTCGCAAGGTGTTGGCCAAGGTTCGCCTCCCCAAAGACGTTCCTCCCGAGTCGATTCTCCGGACCGATGCGATCGATCGGGTCCGCATCGAAGAGGGCGATCCTTCCGCATCGATGGCCCAAGGGGCGGTCGAAGACAGTGATGATGGCTCGTCGGCGAAGGCGAACGTCCCGTAGCTACTCCGCCGGGATCGTGGTGCACCCGAAGCGGATCTCGATGCTCGCTTCTCGAAGGGCTTCGAAGCGTGCGCAGGTCTGTGGACACATGATGAGTTGCTCGGGGCCGACGATGTCGTCGTAGTACCAGCCGCCCGCCACCGACGCGCAGTCATCGGCCGTAGAGACGTTGCCCACCACCTGCAGCCCTTCGCCGTCGTTGTAGTCCACGTTGACCCTGCCTGGCTCGAACACGAGTCCCGAGGGGGGCGGGGGAATGTCGTACTCGCACGCGAGCGAGGTTCCGCGGATGCGCTCGATCATCGGGTCCTGGAAGTCGTTGAAGTTGAAGCTACCTTGCGAGTAGGCGCCACCGGTTTGGGTGGTCAGGCCGAGAAGACCATCCGGATCGCCCTCTCCCGCTTCGGTGACGACGGCGTGCACCACCAGCCCGTTGTCGGTCACCTCGATGAGGTCGGCGAGCATGTCGTCGTTGGACCCGCTGGCGTCGCTGCGGGTGCTGGAGAGCACCCACAGGTGCTTCCACGATTCATCTCGAAGTCCCGGGGCCCACAGGCTCTCGGCTTCCAACAAGTCGGCCAACAGCATCCCGGGCTCGATGGGGCGTTGCACGACGGTGAACGCCGCGAATCCCGAGGCGCCGCGGCAGTTCCACGCGCCACAGGTGAACGGGTCCCCTTCGACTGCAGGCGGGGGATCGCCAGCGACGATGAGCGTGACCGTGGCGTCGAACACCCCTTCGGTCTCCATGCCCGGAAGCAGGTTGGTGATGCCGTCCTTGACGAACTCTCGGTCGATGTCGTCGTCGGCCACGATCAGGATGTCCGAGGGACGCTCGACAATCGTGGTCGTTTGCTCGATCGAGGTGCACTCCATGGCCGCGACGTCACCGGCCAACACATCGAGCTTCTCGGGATCCGAGAACGTGCTGGCCTCGGATGCGGACTCCGAGGTCGTGGGCCCAACACCGACGTCAACTCCGGACGTGCTGCCGCCCTCGAACTCTCCCGCGCTCCCCGTGACGACGCAGGCGCAGGCCAAGAGCGGCAAGAGGGCGTGTCGTGGATCAACCATCGCAGTCGGCCAAGAGGTCTCGGCTCGAACCAGGATAGGCTTTTGCAAACGCGGCTGCTCTTCGCTTTGCGTCGGAGTCGCGGTTTTCGGCACACAGCGCGGCGACCTCGGTGGCATCGCGTTCTTGAGCGAGCGTGCTGTTGGGGTAGTCGCGCCGGTGGGACTCTATGAGCGAACGGGCCCGGGCAGGGGCGCCTGCACGCAGCGCGGCTCGAACCTGCTGCAGCCGTCGCAGCTCCTCGGCCAAGGTGTCCGCAGGGGCGGGCTTGGCTGGCATGGCGGTGGTCGTGGTCTTGGGCTGCTTGGGCTTGCCTTTGGGCTTCGCGCGAGGCGTGGGTCTGGGCGCCTCGAGGGCGGGTGCGGTGTCCTCTTCGGGTGCAGCAGCCTCGGGTGGCGGGGCGGTCTCGGGCTCGCTGGACTTCGCCTCCGCCTCGTCGAGCGGCCGATCCGCAAGCGGTGGGCTGATGGCGATCGGCTGGGAGTGTTGGACCCGTGCTCGGGGCTCGGGCTGCGGATCAGGACCGGACACGGCCAAACCGACGACGCCAATGACCCCGGGCCTGGCTACACCTGTTTTGGTGGGCCACTC
>CAYGTG010000076.1:14093-14949 GCA_964352485.1 uncultured Nannocystaceae bacterium
CCCCCAAAAGCGCGGCGGTCAGCCCGACCTTGGTCGCGGTCGAGATTCCGGTGGCGGCTGCAGATGCGCCGGCCGTCCCGACCTGGGCGGTGACCGACTTCAGGGCGGCCTCGACCTGAGCGGGACCGCGGTGGGTCTGCTCGCGGTAGGCGCTCAGCAAGTCCTGCATCTGCTGCGTTGGTGGGACTTCCGGCAGGTCGGGCAAGCCGTCGGAATCATCGTTCATCGGTCTTGTTCCTTTGCTTGCTGTCGCGCCAGACGGCGCGCGAGCTTTTCGCGAGTGAGTCGGATACGCGAGTGGACGGTGTGCCTCGATAGGCCCAGCGTCTCTGCGATCTCGCTGCCACTGGCACCGTCGAGTTCGTACATGGCGAAAACCAATCGCTGCTCGTCTGGCAGCGTGTCCAAGAAGTCCTGCAGCAGTCGGGCCGCCTGATTGCGCATCGCGTTGGCCTCGGGATTGGGGGCGACGGCCGGCGGGGCCGCATGCTGCGCGCGGGCACGGGCCCTGCGGGCGCCGCGTTGATGGGTCGCGGCGACGTTTCGCGCGATCCCCATCAGCCAGCCAGCGGCTGAGGCATCGGGCCGAAGCTGGTCGTATTTGCGGTGCGCGATGATGAAGACCTCTTGCGCGACGTCGTCCACCGCAGCCTGCGAAACACCCAGGACGCTGAGCCAGCGCACAACCTTGGGGTAGTGGCTGCGGAACAGGTCCGCGTAGGCCTCCGGCATTCGGAGGGCCTCGTTAGCGTCGGGCATCTCCCTCCGCAGGCTCGGGCTCGCTGACCGCACCACACCCCCCTCGCCGCCCGAGGACGGCTGCGTCAGAAAAGATCAACGCCGCCTCGGGAGCCGT
>CAYGTG010000077.1:0-3167 GCA_964352485.1 uncultured Nannocystaceae bacterium
AAAGCCTCCAGCAAAGGCGTCATCCATCGCAACACCGCATCGCGTTACTTCTCGCGCATGACCGTCGCGGTCGCCAAAGCCGAGAAGGCTGCCTGATCCATCTGGGCTCGCCACCTGGCGTTCTCGAACGACAAAGACCCCGCTCCAGCACTGCTGGCGCGGGTTTTTTTGCGCGCAAAACGGCAACGCCTCAGGTTCGCGGGGCGACGCGAGGGAGCGCGTCGCAGACGTCGAGGATCCACCGCTGCAGCGCCAGGTAGGGGCTCTTGGTCACCGAGAACGACCCCCCTTTGAGATCCTTGTCCAGCCGAGCCAACCCCGCGTAGGCCCGACGAAGCCGGTCCTCGTCGAAGCCCCGAGCCTGGGCGGCGAGCTTCTTGGCGACAAACGGCGGCACGCCGGCGACCTGACCGATGCGCGACGGGTTGGCCCCAGCTGCCTTGGCGGTGAACACGAGGCGGAGCTGACGGATCAGCATCGACAGCGCCTGGTTCGCCTGGCCTATCTCTCCGGCGGTGGACTCGGTAAACAGATGGGCGAGGACCGCGAGCGCCTTGTCGCATTGCCCCAACCCCACCGCATCGGTGAGATCGAAGATGACCGCGTCACGGGTGTGGCCGCAGGTCGCCCGGACGTCATCGGCGGTCACCGAGGCCCCCTGTCCTGCGTGCAGGCTGGCGCGGTCCAGCGCGGCGATCAGCGCGGACTGCCCCGTGCCCACCCGAAGCACCAGCTGCTCGATGGCCCCTCGATCGATCGGTACGCTGCGGTCCAGCGCCATCGCGGCGACAAAGTCGACGGCATCTCGGTCCCGCTTGATCGCCTCGAACTTGGCGACGAACCCCACCTTCTTGGTGGCCGACACCAGCTTGGAGCGTCCGTCGATGCCCGCGCTCACCAACACGAGGACCGTGCTGGGGCTGGGGTCCTTCAGATACTTCACCAGCGCATCGAGGCTGACCTTGGCCGCGTCGCCCTTCTTGCCGACCATCTCGGGGTCGTGCAGCTCCACCAACCGGCGTGAGGCCATGAAGGGGAGCTGAGCGCACGCGCCCAGAACCGGTCCGACCCCCTCGAGTTCGCGGCCGGCAAACCGCTCGTGGTTGAACGACTCCATGCCCGGCTCGAGCACCTTCGTGCGCAGCTCGGCAAGACATGCCGCCGCCGGGCCGGGCTCACTGCCATACAGGAGGTAGACCGGCTCGAACGTCTCGGCCGCAAGCGCGCACTTGAGCGACTTGAGCGGGTCGGTCATTCAGCGCTCCGTGCCCGCAGGGTCGCCACGACCTCCACGTGGCTGGTCATGGGCATCAGGTCAAACACCGTCAGGTCCACGACGTCGAAGCCCCGGCTGGTCGCAACCTCGAGGTCTCGGGCCAAGGTGGCCGGGTCACAGCTGACGTAGATGATCCGCTGCGTCGCGACCCGGCACGCGGCCGCCATGCCCTCTTTGCCCAGACCCGTTCGCGGCGGATCGAGCACGATGACATCGTAGGTGCTCTTGCCCTCGGCCAGCTTTGGCAGCAGGTTGGTCGCGCTCTGGCGCTTGGCATTGATCGGCAGCTCGTGCGACTTGGCGAGGCCTTGCAGCTTGCGGACGGCGTCGTGGTCGGTGTCGCTGGCCCACACCCGCTGCGCGTCTCGAGCCAGAGCCCGGGAGAAGTTCCCCGAACCGGCGTAGAGCTCGAGAACCTTCAGCCCGCTGGCGTCTGCCTGTTTGACGACGTGGTCGACCAGCGCCTTGTTTCCCGCGGCGTTGGCCTGGCCGAACGAGAACGATCCGAGCCGGACCGCAGGCCACAGCACCGTGCCGTCCACATCGAGCACCCGCTTGCCAACGTGGGCTTGCTTCCGACCGCCGCGCACCTCGATACCGACGAGCGTGTCGTCCAACACCGCGCGCAGGGCTTCGAGGATCTCGGGCTCGGGTTTGACCTTGGGCAGACCCAAGATGGCCTGTTTGCCGTCGGAGAGGCCGAGGATCTCACCGGAGGGCGGGAGCAGCCCGGCGACCGCTCGCAGTCGCTGCGTCGCCTTATCCAAGGCCGGATCGAGCACCAAACACCGCGTCACGTCGACGACCTCTCGTGAACGCTCCGCGTGAAATCCGAGCGAGAACCCGGACTCGGACCGTCGGTAGTGCAGCCGGGCGCGCCGGCGGTAGCCCTCGGCGGGGCCTGCAAAGCCAACCCGCACTCCGGTCGACACGCTGCGGAGCTGATCCGCGACGATGCGGGCCTTGAACTCTGGCTGCTTGATCGGATCGACGTGCTGCCACTGACAACCGCCGCACGTCGCAGCGTAGGGGCACGGCGGCTCGACACGGTGGGGTGAGGGCTCCACGATCGCGACCAACCGGCCGTGAACGAACCGTTTGGCGGCACGGACTTCTTGGGCGTCCACGACCTCGTCGGGCAGCGCACCAGGCACGAACCAGGTGGGGCCCTCGCCCTCGACCAAGTTGCCAACGCCGTCTCCACCATGGGCCAGCGCGCGAATTCGGATCCTGGAGTCGCTCATCGAGCCCCACCCTTGCCGCAGTGGGCCACCGGGGTCAACCGAGAGCGGCCGGATGCAGGACGGGCGCGTCACGGGTGGGAGCGACGTGAAATCCCGCCGCCACGATGGCAACGGTCGCGGCCACGCGGCCCAGGGGACTGGCCAGTCTCGGGCCACCGCGGTGTCCTCCTGATCGTGTATTTCCAGTATGTTGGAACAACTGAGGATCCGGCACGTGGATTGCTACGTATGGTCAACATGGCCGGCACTCCTTCGCGACTCTTCGCCCTCATCCTCTCCGCCACGACCCTGGCGGCTTGTGATGGGACGGAGGGCACGCAGGTGGGTCCTCAGGGGGGCGTCGTGGTGAGCGACGATGGACGTCTCACGGTTGAGATCCCGGCCGGAGCCCTGGACCAGACGGTCGACATCTCGGTTCACGCGGTCGAGGACGGCCCTGGAGGAAAAACCGCAATCCGCGCGTATGCTCTCGAGCCGCTCGGAACCGCGCTCCTGCTGCCCGCCCACGTCGAGTACGACTGGACGGTCACCGCCGCCGCCGACGCCCTCACCCGCGACGGCGAGCTCATCGACCCTGCGCTGGTCATCGAACGCGGCCCGCAGTGGCGCGCGCTCGATCAGCTCCAGCAGGGTGCCGCGGGCGTGGG
>CAYGTG010000077.1:3177-14914 GCA_964352485.1 uncultured Nannocystaceae bacterium
GGCTACGTCCGCGGATCGGTCAACTACCTCGGCGTCGTCGCCGTCATCGACTCGTGATCACGGAAAACCTCCCGGTTCCCCTCGCTTCGGCAGCCAAGCTGCCCTTCCAAGGTCGGGCTGCGCTCTCCCTCATGAACCGCTCGGGGCTCACTCCTGCGTCAGCCGGGGAGAAGCGAGTCCCCGATCTGGAGGCTACCGGCCTCCCGTACGACCATGTAGCGACCAAAGATCACCTTTCCGGACGCATCGCGACGAAATCTGGCCAGGGTGCGAAGCGGCTCCCCGTCTGCGCGCGGACGGTCTGGGTGGGCTGGGTCAAGCAGCGTGATCGAGCATCGCTCGCACCCTGTCGTGCACTCGAGCGTGGTTGCGCCACTGCGCAACATCCCCCACTCGTCTTCTGCCCACGCACGCTCGGCGTCGACGACGATGTTGGGCCGAAAGGCTGGCATGGGGACGGGAGCTCCCTCGATGCGGGCGTCGAGGTCCGCCAGGGAGGCCGCGTTGGTGATCAGCAGCGGGTAGACATCGGCGAAGCTCACGGCGGCTGCGGCGATGCCCGGGACCGGTCGCCGCGTTGGCTCCGGCATGTACACGAGCTGTCCGGGCTCTCCCAGGAGAGCCGTGAAGAACGCATCGAGCTCGTCCGAGACGCGCGTGGCGGCCACTGTGTCACTCCACAGCGAGACGTCGAGTGGTGCCCCCTGCGTGGGCGCGAGCGGGCACGCACAGGACCCCACGCCGTCGGCCTCGAGCAGGAGACGTTCCCCCTCGATCCGCAGCGTGCACCGTCCCAGGGCGGGATGCGTCCGCTGCGACATGAACTTGCCGCCGGGGGCGATGACCATGAAACGGCGGTCGTGCGCGAGCCCTCGCTCGTGGGCTTGGGCCACCTCGACCGCGATGCCCGGCCCGCTCTTGATCGGGTAGATGAAGAGATGCGAGATGCGCATGCCGGAGGCTACCGCACCGCTGCGCCTGGCGCGAAACGGGCGAGGATGCCTTCGGCGACCGTCGTTCGTGCTTCGGAGCGCACCCCGGCGTACAGCGCCACGGCCTTGGCGTCTCGGTACAGCCGTTCCACGGCGTATTCCTCGGTGTAGCCATACCCGCCGTGGATTTGCAGCATGTCTGAACATCCCAGGGTCACCGACTGGACCGCGGCGAGCGTGGCTCGTGCCGCCGCCGCAGGGCGAGCTGAATCTGTGCGTGCTGCGGCCAGACCCAGCATGAGTTCAGCCGCATCGAGGCCGGTCGCGAGGTCGGCGAGCTTCCACTGGATCGCCTGAAACTTGGCGATCGGCTTCCCGAACTGCTGTCGCTCCATCGCGTAGCGGGTGCCCTCTGCAAGCGCCGCCCGCCCGATCCCCGCGGCGATGAAGCCCAGCGCGAGCCGCAGATCGGTTTGGGCGGCCGCGAGTTCGCCACGCAGCGCAATCGCCGGTGCGCCGTCGAACGAGACGCTGCCGATGTCGGCGGCCCGCAGGCCCAGAGTGCGACTGCGGGCACCACCGACCGCGTCGTTCCTGGAGACCAACATGGGAATGCGGTTCCCCTTCACCGATGCCACAACGGCCAAGCGAGACGAACCTGTGGCTCCGATCGCCACCGGGTCGACTCCCTGAACCGCGAACCCGCCCGCCGCTTCGGATGCCTCGACACCGCGCGCCAACCCGATCAACCCCGGTCCTCCGGCGGCGCCCAAGCCCAGCCCCAGCATGTTGTGTACCGCCACGCTCACGGCCGTCGAGGCGCAGAAGGCTCCGAGTTCCTGCAGCACCGCGAGCGCTGCGAGCGTCGAGAGCCCGGCCCCTCCCTCGTCCTCCGGCACGCGCATGGCGAGCAGCCCCATTTCTTCGAGCTCGTTGAGCCATGCGACCGGCAGCGCCCGAGCGCTCTGCCAATCGCGCACGGACTCCGCCTTGTGTTTGCCCAGATCGCGAATGCTGTCGCGCAGGAGAATGGTGTCTTCGTCGAGTTCAAAGTTCATCGGTCGGCCTGTGGTCGGGCGCTGGTTCAGGCTTGGTCGCCAAAGCGCCGAGCGAGTCCTCGACTGACGACGATGCGTTGCACTTCGGAGGTGCCCTCGTAGATCATCGTGACCCGCACATCACGGGCAAGCTGCTCCACCTTGGCGGCAGCATCATTGCCCAGCTCTCCGAGGACCTCGAGCGCACGGTTGCACGCCAGCACGGCCTTCTCGGAGCAGAACAGCTTGGCCATGGAGGCCTCCCGCGTGAACTCCATGTTGTTTTCCTTGCGCCACGCGGCCTGCAGCGCGAGCAAGCGACCTGCCTCGAGATCGGTGGCGATGTCCGCCAAGCGAAACTGCACGGCCTGAGAGCTGGCGAGGTCGCCGTGCTCCCGAACGTGCGCAAGGGCCAGATCGAGCGCTGCCAGCCCCACCCCCAGCGCCTGCGAGGCGATGCCGACCCGGCCACCATCGAGGGCCATCATGGCGGCACGGAAACCGCGGTCCGCCTCCCCCAGCAGCGCATCATCCGAGACCTCCACATCCGTGAAGTCCAGCGCAGTGGTCGTGCTCCCGTGCAAGCCCATCTTATGTTCCGGCTTCCCTGGTTGAACGCCAGGCGTGGAGGCCGGCACCAGGAAGGTGGAGATCCCGCGCGCGCCGGGAGCGTCGGAGGTCTTGGCCCACACGATGAACAAGCCCGCGTCTGTGCCCGAGGTGATCCACAGCTTCGAGCCGTTGATGATCCAGCCCCGGTCGGTCTTCACCGCCTTGGTCCGCATCCCGCCGGGATCGGACCCCGCGCCCGCCTCGCTGAGCGCAAAGGCCCCGACGACGTGCTCGAAGTTGCACAGCTTGGGCACGTGAAGCGCCCGCTGCTCCGGCGTGCCGAAGGCCTCGACCACCTCCGCCACCATGTTGTTCACGCACAAGGCGACCGTGGTCGAGGCGCACGCCTTGGCCATCTCGGTGACCGCGAGGCTATAGGCGATCGTCCCCGCGCCAAGCCCCCCGAGGTCTGTGCCAACCCCGATGCCCGTAAGCCCAAGCTTCGCAGCCTGCGCCAGGTTCTCCCGAGGGAAGCCTCCCTCGAGGTCCCACCCCTGCGCAGCGGGAGCCAAGACCGACGCCGCAAACTCCCGGGCAATCCCCTGAACCTCAACCTGCCGATCACTCAACGTCACATCCATCATTCACTCTCCAACCTGCCCGCCCCACGGCAGCAAGCAACACATCATCCCGCAACGGGAACCACAGGCCCGAGCCCGCACCGCGAGCCCTCCACCGTCACCCCGCGGCGAGCGAAGCGAGCCCGGCCCGCACCGCGGGCCCCGTTTGGGGTGAAGCAAAGGCGGCTTCGCCGCCGCAGCGAGGGGCCTTTTCGAAAGGCCCCTCCACGACAAGACAACCCTAGAACGCTTCGCCGACTCGTCCACGATACGTGTGCACGAAGTCGATCTCCGGTGGGGGATCGAACTCCCATTCGGTCACCGACTCTTCGATGCACGCTTTCATCGCCGCGCTGTCGATCTCTCCGGCGTCCGCCCCCTTGGCGGTCTGCTTCCGGGTCTCGATCTGCAACACCTTGCCCGCAGAGGTCTTGCCGGAGGTGCTGATCGTGAACTCGACGAGGAAGGCCGAGCGCATGAACCGAGTCTCGGCTTCACTCATCTCGTCCTCAAGACAGCGCTCGATATCCGTGAGGTACACGGTGAGAATCGTGTCATCGATGTTCTGGAGGATCTCAGGGCTAATGCCCTTGCCTTGGTCGTCGTAGTCCTTGCTGCGATCGGCCGTGATGATGTCCCCCTCGTAGTCGTTGTTGTCCGCGCCGCGATAGCCGGCCGCCACGTCGGGGTTATCGCTGGCTTGTTTTTTCTTGCAGCCCGAGAGCCCCAGGCCAAGGCCCAAGACGAGAAGCGCTGCGACCTTGCTTGTGTTGCCGTGATTCATGCTGCGGTCTCCTGTGCAGAGTGTACCGGGGTCTGGGCTCGGCCAACTCGGCCGCGCCCGAGCATTCCCTAGCCTTTCATCAGGCTGGCCGCGATGACCAAGCGCTGAATCTCGCTCGTTCCTTCGTAGATTTCGGTGATTTTCGCGTCCCGGAAGGCTCGCTCGACCGGATACTCGGTCACGTAGCCGTTGCCTCCGTGGACCTGGATCGCGTCTTTGGCGACCTTGTTCGCGGTTTCGGAGGCGTGGAGCTTGGCCATGGCCGACTCCTTGCTGTGGCGACGTCCTTGCATCTTCGCCATGGCAGCGCGCAGCGTGAGCAGGCGCGAAGCCTCGATCTGCGTCTCCATGTCCGCGAGCATGAACGCGACCGCCTGGTGCTCGATGATGCGTTTGCCGAAGGTTCGACGGTCGCATGCGTAGGATGCCGCGGCTTCGAACGCCCCCTGCGCAATGCCCAACGCTTGTGCCGCGATCCCGATCCGGCCAGCATCGAGGGTGCCCATCGCGACCTTGAAGCCGTCGCCTTCTTTCCCCAGCCGCTGGTTCTCGTGGACGCGGTGGCCCTCGAAGAAGATCTGGCACGAGTGACTGGCCCGAATGCCCAGCTTGTCGTCCTTGGGACCGCGGGTAATGCCCTCGCCGTTCATGTCGATCACGAACGCCGAGATGCCGCGGTGCCCCAACGACTTGTCGTGCATGCAGATCAGGATCCCCGTATCGGCCTGGGGCCCGTTGGTGATCCAGTTCTTCACCCCGTCGATGACGTAGTGGTCGCCATCGCGGACGGCCACGGTCTGCTGGGCGGCCGCGTCGGAGCCCGCTTCTGGCTCGCTGAGCATGAAGCAGCCGAGCTTTTCGCCGGTCGCCAGCGGCGTCAGCCACTGGGTCTTCTGCGCGTCGTTGGCCCACTTCATCAGCGGCTCACACACCAGCGAGTTGTTCACCGACATGATGACCCCCGTCGAAGCGCAGGCGGCCGAGATGGTCTCCATGGCCAGCACGTAGGAGATGGTGTCGAGTTCGCTGCCGCCGTAGTCGACGGGCACCTCGATGCCCATCAACCCAAGCTCGCCCATCTGGGCGACGAGTTCTTTGGGGTAGCGGGCGTTCTTGTCGAGTTCGTGCGCGATCGGCTTGATCTCGCGCTCGGCAAACTCGCGACAGGTGGTCACGAGTGCTTCTTGTTCTTCGCTCAGGGAGAGATCCATCGAGTCGTCCGTCCGGTCGTCGGTCTAGTCCTCAATCAAGCGCTCTTTTTTGAAAGTCGAATGATTGAGGGCTCGTAGGCGCCGACAGGCGCCCGTTTCGGGTGAAGCGGAGGAGGCTTTGCCTCCGCAGCGAGGGGCCTTTGCGAAAGGCCCCTTCAAGGATTGGAGCTAGTGGCCCTTGAAGTCGGCAGCCCGCTTCGCCATGAATGCGGCCATGCCCTCTTTTTGATCATCGGTGGCGAACAGGCTCGCGAACGCGGTCTGCTCCTGAAGGTTTGCGTCGTCGAGCGGCTTGTTGGCGCCCTCGTGGATCACTTCCTTCACCTTGGCGATCGCAAGTGGACCCATCGAAGCGATGGTATTCGCCGTCTTGACCGCGACCTCGATCAGCTGCTCGGTCTCCACGACCTTGTTGACCAGCCCGATCCGTAGCGCCTCGGCAGCGTCGATCATCTCCCCGGTCATGCACAGCTCGAGCGCGCGAGCCATGCCCACCCGGCGGAGCATCCGCTGCGTCCCGCCGAAGCCAGGGATGACCCCGAGCTTGACCTCTGGCTGTCCAAAACGCGCGGTGGTGGACGCATAGATGAAGTCACACGCCAGGGCCAGCTCGCAGCCCCCGCCCAGGGCGAACCCGTTGACGGCCGCGATGACGGGAATGCCGATCGCATTGAGTTCTTCGCCCAGCGCGTGCCCCTGTCCGGCGAACGCGAGCGCATCGCCGGGGTTCATGTCGGACATCGACGTGATGTCTGCACCGGCGACGAAGGCTTTTTCGCCACCCCCAGTGAGCACCAGGCCCCGCACGGAGTCGGAGATGGCGGTCTCTTCGACCACCTCGGTGAGTTCGGCGACGACCTGCGCGTTGAGGGCGTTGAGGGCCTTGGGACGATTGATCGTGACGACGCGAACGGGTCCGCGGTCCTCGACGAGGAGGGTTTCGTAGGTGCTCATGCTGCGATCACTTCTTGCTGTAGTCGTGGAAGCCGCGACCGGTCTTGCGACCGTGCCATCCCGCAGCGACGTGCATCCGCAGCACGTTGGCCGCGCGGTACTTGTCGTCGCCGAGCTCTTTATGGAGCACGTCCGCGATCGCCAAGCAGGTGTCCAGGCCGATCAGATCGGCCAGCGCCAGCGGCCCCATCGGGTGGTTGAGGCCCAGCTTGATGCCGGTGTCGATGTCCTCTGCCGTGCCCAGGTTCTCCTGGAGCGCGAAGCAGGCCTCGTTGATCAACGGGATGAGGATCCGGTTGACGATGAAGCCGGGGCTGTCGAGCGAGGTGACCACCGTCTTGCCGAGGTCCTCGGCCAACGTCTTGGTGGCCTCGTAGGTCGCATCGGAGGTCGGAAGACCACGAATGAGCTCGACGAGCTTCATGACCGGCACCGGGTTCATGAAGTGCATGCCCACGACCTTTTCGGGACGAGAGGTCTCCGCGCCGAGCAGCGTGATGCTGATCGAGCTGGTGTTCGAAGCGATGATGGCATCGGGTCCGCAGGCCTCATCGAGACCCTTCATCAGCTTCTTCTTGAGCTCGATGTTCTCGGTGGCGGCCTCGATCGCGATCTCGACGCTGCCAAAGTCGGCGACCGAGTCCACGGGCTCGATGCGCCCGAGCACCGCATCACGGTCCTCGGCGGTCAGGCGCCCCTTGTCGACCGATCGATCCAGGAGTTTGGCGATCTTGGCCTTGCCGGCCTCGGCGTGGGCCTTGTCCATGTCGGCGAGCAGGACCTTGCGTCCACTCTGGGCAACGACCTGCGCGATGCCGCCGCCCATTTGGCCGGACCCGAGCACGCCTACGAGTTTGATCTTGGGGTCCGTCATCAAAGCATCTCCACCATCATCGCCAGACCTTCACCCCCGCCGAGGCAGATCGCAGCCATGCCGCGCGTCTTGCCGGTGCCCTGCAGGGCGTACAGCAGCGTGGTGAGGATGCGAGCGCCCGAGCATCCGATCGGATGACCCAGGGCCACCGCGCCTCCGCGCACGTTGATGCGGTCGTCGGCGATCCCGATCTCGTCCTGGTTGGCCAACGAGACCACGGCAAAGGCTTCGTTGATCTCCCAAAGATCGATGTCGTCGGCCTTCATGCCGGTCTTTTCCAGGACCTTGGCGACCGCCTTGGCCGGGGCAGTCGTGAACCACTCGGGCGCTTGGGCGGCGTTGTCGTAAGCAACGATCTTGGCCAAGGGCTTGAGCCCGCGCTTGTCGGCTTCGTCCTTGCTCATCACCACGAGCGCGGCGCCACCATCGTTGACCGACGGCGCGTTGGCGGCGGTGATCGTGCCGTCCTTTTTGAAGGCGGAGCGGAGCTTGGGGATCTTGTCCAGCATCGCCCGGCCGGGCTCTTCGTCGGTGTCGACGACGGTCGGGTCGCCCTTGCGCTGCGGGACTTCGACCGAGACGATCTCGTTCTTGAAGTGGCCCTCGGCGATGGACTGCTGAGCGCGCTTGTAGCTGGTGATCGCCCACGCGTCCTGGCGCTCGCGGTCGATCTTCCGCTCGGAGGCACAAAGCTCGCCGGAAATGCCCATGTGGTGGTCGCCGTAGGGGTCCCACAGGCCATCATGAATCATGCCGTCGACGACCTCGCCGTTTCCCATCCGGTATCCGGTCCGGGCTTTGGGGAGGTAGTACGGCGCGTTGGACATCGACTCCATGCCGCCGGCGACGGCGATTTCGGCGTCGCCGGCCTTGATGGACTGTGCGGCCTGAATGACCGCCATCAGGCCGCTTCCGCAGACCTTGTTGAGCGTGACGCAACCGACCGAGTCGGGAACGCCGGCACCGAGCGAGGCCTGGCGAGCGGGCGCCTGGCCCACACCCGCGGGCAGCACGCAGCCCATGTACACCTGGTCGACATCGGCTCCTTCGACCGACGCCCGGGACAGGGCCTCCTTGATGGCGGTGGCACCCAGCTTGGGCGCGGTAACAGAGGCGAAGACTCCACCAAAGCTCCCAATGGGAGTTCGGGCGGCGCTGACGATCACGACTTCACGAGACATCGAAACAGACCTTGTCTGGGAGACTACGGACACCGGCTCGGTTGACCGCGGTCGGACATTCACAGCGGCAGAGCGCACCACAGGAGCGTGGCGCAGGGGGTCTCTGACGCTCGGGAACGCCCTAGCATGGTGCTGGGGTCGGCTCCAGGAGTTGTCGCACTCTGCGGGAAGTCCGCCGCGCTCCCAGGACCCGCAAGACGGGGCTTGACGTCCCGCACAAGGCATCGCATAACTCGCGTCCGCAATCGCACAACCCCCTGTCGAGGTAGCTCAGTCGGTTAGAGCGAGGGATTCATAACCCCTAGGTCGGCGGTTCAATTCCGCCCCTCGGCACTGTAGAGCGCACCTCCGAGTGCGCTCTTTTTCTTGGTTCCACCTTGGTTCCACCACCGGTTCAGACGACGCTGTCGGCGAACTGCGCCGCGGCGCTCAGGCGGATGCGGGCGTACTGCACCCTGCTGCTGATATCCGCGTCGTCCTCACGCACGCAGCTCGGCCACGTTCGCGCAGGAGGATACCCTCGCGACACACCGCCGCACCGAAGGTGACAACCGTTTGCTTTTGCCATTCGATTGCATTAGAAACTCGCGCATGCGACGAACCGCAGCGTGTCTCTTGACGGCGTTGACCCTCACCCTCACCGCGTGCGACGACGACTCCAGCGGCGGAGACACCGACGGGGCGAACCCCGAAGAGACCGAGATCATCACCTCCGTGGTGCTGACGTTCACGGCTGAGGGCGCCGAGCCAGTGGTCGCGGCGTTTCGCGATCTCGACGGCGATGGAGGAGAATCGGGAACGGCCGATGCGATCACCCTCACGGCAAACACCGAGTACACGGTGAACGTCGAGTTTCTCAACGACCTCGAAGAGCCGCCCGAAGACATCGGCCTCGAGGTCGCGGAAGAGGCCGAAGAGCATCAAGTCTTCTTCTACGGGTCGGCGGTTTTGGGTCCGGGCTCCACCGCCGGAGACCTGCTCACCCACGCCTACGCCGATACGGAGTCGAGCTACGGCCCGAACGCGGTGGGTGAGGACCTTCCGGTCGGGCTGCAGAACACGATCACCACCGGCTCCGCCGGCTCTGGCGAACTCCAGCTCATGCTTCGGCACCTTCCCGAGCTCAATGGTGTGCCCCAGAAATCAAGCGATCTCGCCGAATTGCTGGCATCGGGCGACGCGCTTCCAGGCGACTCCGACGCGGATGTGCGTTTCGGTGTGACCGTGCAATGATCCATTGCGGCCGTGGTGCCGTAGCAACGGCGCGTTGTCCGGCGAAACAGACCGACCGACAGCAGAACCGACCGCGGCCTACGTGCCGCAGGTCGCGGGTGCACCCGTCGTCGCCCCGACCCAAGAGTTCCAAGCCTCTGAGCTGCCCTCCGAGCAAGTCCGGCAGACCTCGGCGGCCGTGGGTGCACCGACCGAAGTGGGCGATCCCGGTGGCGCGCTCGCGCTTGCCCAGGACGCCGCCCCGCTGCTCGACGACCGCGAGAACTACCTCGCTCGGGTCGACCACCGGGCGACGGTCGCACGCATGCGCACGCTCGTGCCGGCCGCGGCGCTCGGCTGGATCGCGTTCTTTTCCCTCGACCTCGTGGTCGCGCTGTGGGTGTTCCCGACCGACGTGTTGCCGTTCTTCCTGCTGCGTCTGGCCGGGCTCGTGGTCCTGTTGACGGCTGGCTTCATTCTCAGGCGGGCCGCAGCACCTTCTCCCGCCTTGCTCACCGGCCTGGACACGCTGATGATGGTGGCCACCGCAGGATGCCTCAGCTTGATGGGGTTGTTCGCCGGCGGCGTGGCGAGCCCGTACCACGCCTTTGTCGTGCTGGTGATGCTCGGCCGCGCCGCGGTGCTGCCGCATCGCTGGCAGGAGGGCATGTGGAGGCTCGCCATTCCAGCCCTCGTCGACCCGCTGGTCCTGGGGATTGCGAGCCTGCTGATGCCCTCGATCGGCGCGCAGTGGCTCGATCCCGCCGCCCGCGGCACCTACGTGTTCTACGCAGCGCTCCTCATCGGCGCCTGGGCCTTGGTCGTCTTGGGAAGCCACCACGCCTGGGCGCTGCGTCGACAAGTGTTTGCGTCCCGCAACCTCGGGCGCTTCAAGCTTCGGCACCGGATCGGCAGAGGCGGAATGGGCGAGGTCTGGGTCGCGCGGGATGAAGAACTCCGCCGCGACGTCGCGCTCAAGGTCCTGCGGCCCACCGAGGACGATGCCGAGGCGGTGGCCCGGTTCGAGCGGGAGATCCGGGCGACGGCGGCCCTACGCCACCCCAACACCATCCGGATCTTCAGCCACGGTGTCAGCGAAGACGGGCTGTGGTTCTACGCGATGGAGCTGCTGGAGGGCGAGACGCTCCAACGACTCGTCGAGCGCGTGGGACCCCTGCCTGCCGAGCGAGCGGTCTCGCTGCTGCATCAGGCCGCCCGGGCGCTCTCCGAGGCACACGAGCGCGGCATCGTCCACCGGGACGTCAAGCCCGAGAACCTGTTCGTCACCGCGCTCGGTGGCGAGGCGGACATCATCAAGGTGCTCGACTTCGGCATCGTGCGAATGTCCGGGGACGAGATCGGACTGACCGGGACCGGCTTCGTCGCAGGCACCCCGACGTACATGGCTCCCGAGGTCGCCACCGGGGAGACCGCCACCCCCGCGGCCGACGTGTACGCGCTGGGGGCAACGCTGTACTTTGCGCTCACCGGACGCCCCCCCTTCGAGGGGCCCGATGCCGCCAGCGTGCTTCGCCAGCATGTAAACACCCCCACCCCGCGCCTGGCCTCGCGCATGCGAACCCCCATCGACCACGGTCTCGAGCACGTGTGCATGTGCGCGCTCGCCAAAGACCCGCACAAACGGTTCGCAAACGCGGCATCTTTCGCGGCCGCTCTCGAGCGCTCGCGGCCGGCCGAAACCCGGGGCACTTCCGGCCTGGCTGTGCCCCCGTGAGGGTGTAATCTCCGCCGCGTGAGAGCCTTCCTCGTGCTCCTCCTGCCCTGCTTGATCCTGCTCACCGGTTGCAGCCACAGCCGCCGCAACGTGAAGCGGGCTCCAGGCGATCCGGACGTGTTCGCCACGAGGCTGTTCGAAGAGACGCAGATGCTCTCAGCGGAGCGACTCGACCCCGCAGCAACCTGCGAGCGCTGGGCGTCGGCCCGATGGTGTCAGACCCTCATGGAAGGCTGGAGCTTCGTGCCCCAGGCCCTCGAGGTTTGCGGCGCAGAGCCCAATGAGGAGGCGGTGATCGACTGCCTGTCTCGGGTTGCGGACCGTGGCTTCTCCCCGCTGGGTCTGGAGACCTGTGGGGCCCTGGAGACCCCCAAGCATCGGCGGACCTGCCTGGACGCGATCGCAGACCGCCACCTGGAGACGCCGCAGTACCTGCACTGTGGTCAGAAGCCGTCGAAGAAGGTGTCCGGCTGTCTGGCCAACGCGCACGAGTACAGGTTCCACCCCGACGAGCTTCAGCGGATCGTCCAGCGCACGACCGAGGACACGCCCACGACCGACCCGCGCACGCTGATCGGCAACCTCGAGAACAACCTCTCCGAAGCGTACGCGCTAGAGCGAACGCAGTGGCCCGAGACCTACATC
>CAYGTG010000078.1:0-13714 GCA_964352485.1 uncultured Nannocystaceae bacterium
GCGTTGTGACCCCGCGCGACGCCGGCCATGACGGTGACCACTCGGGTTCGATCGCGGTGTCGGATGATCGCCGGACGCCACTGGATCCCCAACGTCGCAACGCTCGCCAACGGAAGCACCTGCTCTCCGACCACGACGGGCAGTCCCATGAGGTCGTCGGGTGAGGGGACGAGCACGCGATCCCCTCCGACAATGACGGGAACCGGATCGGGTCCCGAGCGGAGCTCCCCGACTTCAACGCCAAGGGTATTCGCCCGAAGGACCCCTGCAATTCGCTCGGGCGAGATTCCGGCCCGCGCCGCCGCAACGGCGTCGATGTCCACCTTCAGGACCGGCGCACCGAGGCTCGCGTCGGTTCGAACCTCGACCGCTCCAGGGATCGTCGCGAGCGCGTCCCGGACCTGCTGCGCTCCGGCGACCAGGTCCTCGAGGCTGCCGTGGGTCAGACGAACCTCGATCGGGGCCGAGACCGGTGGTCCTTGGCGCAAAGGGCTCACGACGATCTGCGCGTTGGCCAGCCAGGGCTCGCTCGCCAGCGTTCGGACATCCTCGATGAGCGCCGCGATCTGCTCCGTTTGTGGGGCCACAGCGACGATTTGCGCGCGGTGGGGGCTGTTGGGCCACTCGGGCAGGTTGTAGTAGAAGTGCGGTGCTCCGCGCCCGACGAACGTCATGGTGGACAGGTCCGCATGTCGCTGCGCCAACGTCTCGTCCAGGCGGTGAGCGAGCGCAGCAACCTCTTCGAGCGCCGTGCCTTCGGGCAGGGTCAGATCCACGACCGCAATCGGACGATCGGAATCCGGGAAGAACTGCTCATCGACGTACTGGGTGGACCAGACCGCCAGGCCGACCGCCACCACTGCCGCGACGACGATGGGCCACGCCCAGCGCCACGCCACAACGCCGAGCCGCTCGGCGAAGCGGGAGATGATCGAAGGGCCACGAATCGGGCCGGACGCTTTGCGCCGCAAGACTCGGGCGGCGAGCGGCGGAGCGACGACGATCGCGAAGACGTAGCTGAGCGTGAGCGTGATGAGAAGAACGATGGGGAGATCGCGAATGAAGTCAGCGGTCGTCCCCTGCGAGAGTGCGATCGGGAGGAATCCGGCAAGCGTGGTCCCGGTCGCGGCCCCCAGCGGCACCAGCAACTCCCGGGTGACGGCCACAGCCGCAGTGGGTGGCGCTGTGCCCTCGTCGATCGCCGCCTGCATGCTCTCGGCCACGACGATCGCGTTGTCGACGATGATTCCCAACGAGATGACGAACGCCGCAATCGATACCTGGTGCAGCACGCCCCCGAACTGGGCGTACAACGCCAGTGAAACGAGCGCGATGAGCGGGATGACCGACCCGACGACCAGTCCAAGCCTGACGCCCATCGTCACGACCATCAGCAGCGTGACGATCGCGATGCTCTGGGCAAGCGATGCGCCGAGGTCCTCGAGCCGAGACTGGACCTCGGCCGGCTGATAGAGCACCACGTCACAGCGGAGCACCCCCGGTGGGGTGTAGCGCTTCAGGTGGTCGCGGACCCGCTGACCCGCGGCGACCACGTCGACGTCCTTGCCCAAGACCACGCCGACGAAGACCGCGGGGTCTTCACCCGACCATGCGCGCTCTACCGGTGGATAAGCGATCGTTGCTTCGACGGATGCGAGCGCGCCAAGGGTGGCGGTCGTGCCGTCGGCCAACGCGATCGGGGTCTGCTGAAGTTGACCGACATCGGCGAACTCGGCCGAGTGCTGGATCGTCGCCCGCTTGGAACCGATCTCGGCGACTCCGGCCACCGGAGTGAGGTGCCGGCCCCGCAGTTGATCCGCAAGGGTCACGGCGTCCATCCCCACCCTCTGCGCGACGGCGGTATCCCAACCGACAGAGACCTGCTCGCCCGGGTCACCGATCAATCGCACCTGTGACACATCTGGGCTGGAGAGCATCCATCGCCGCAGGTCATGCGCCGCGCGGCGCAGCTCGAGCGGGTTCGGGCTTCCGCTGACCGCTACCACCAACGCGTCCTGATCGTTGGTGTCTCGGTCGAGATGAATGGTCCCGACCCCCTGCGGAAACTCGTGGGCGGCGCGCGCAAGGGCTTCGTCGACGCGATCCCAAGCCCGCTGCGGATCCTCGACATCCGGAGCGAGCTCGAACCCGAAGACGGCGCCTCCGAGGGTTGCGCGAGCGTAGATGCGCTCGAGCGGTTCGACCTCTGCGAGGTGGCGCTCCACCACATCGACCACGAGCCGCTCGACCGCGGCCGGGTCCGCGCCCTCGAATGGGATACTCGCCCGCCCCCATCGAGCGGGCAGTGACGGATCCTCTTGGCGCGGCATCGTCCACCACGCCCACATCCCCATGAGGGCCAGCACCCCCACGAACACGACGATTAGGCGACCGGGGAGCACCCGATTCACAGCGCCCCCCCCATGACCCGGACGGCCGCGCCCTCGGCAAGACGCGCCGCGCCTTCGGTCACCACGTGCTGCCCCGGCTCGAGGCTGCCCTCGATGAGCACCCGGTCTCCGTTGATGCCGACAACGTCGACGGTCACACGTTGGGCGCGCCCGTCCTCGACGACGAAGACCGAAGCAGCCGAACCGGCCGGGTCGACGATCGACTCAACGGGGACCGCGGGACGACGCGAAGTGGAGCGCGACAACGTCACCGAAGCCGAGGCCCCGGCGAACAGACCAGCGTCATGACCGGGAAGATCCAGGACGATCGGGAACATTCCTCGACCGCCGGGGGCCGGAAGGATCGCTCGCACGGTCCCCTCGACCTCACGGCCAAGCCGGGGAAGCGTCACCATCACCACATGGCCGACGGCGAGTTCTCCTACAAACTCCTCGGGAACCGAGAGCTCCAGTTCGAGCACGTCGTCTCGCTGCACCTCCACGACAACCTCACCAGAGCGGACGAGTTCTCCGGGGAAGCTCCAGACCCGGGTGACGATGCCGCTGAAAGGAGCGCGCAACACCGCCCCATCGGCCAGCTCTTTGGCCAGCGTTCGCTCGGCTTGCGCCGCCGAGCGTCGCGCTCGGGCAATGCCAACTTCGTAGCGCTCGCGTCGAACCGACTCATCCCCGGTGACTCCCACCAGCGCCAGCTCACGGCTGCTCCTGAGGCGGTCGAGCCTGGCAGAGACCTCGAGCGCGCTCTGCTGGACTCTTGCTTGGGCGACGTCGAGTTCGGCCTGCTGACCACTCGCCTCAATGCGAGCGATCTCCTCGTCATACTCCAGGCGGCGCCCCAGCTCGATGCGTTGGGCTGGCAGCCGGCCATCGACCTCAAACGCCAGCCGGGCTCGGTCGCGTGCCGTAACGACGCCGCTGAAGGTTGCGCCGGCGCGCTGGCCAAGCTCGGTCACCAACGCGACCCCGACCGGCGGCTTCGTTGGTTCGCCGAGCTTGCCGTCGTCCGCGTCCGGTCCCCCAGCCAGCGCTGCAAGTACACCCCCGACGACAACGAAACATCCGAGTGCGGCCAGCGCGACGAGCCCCATACTTCGGCGCGCGGGCGTGCGAACCGACCGCGTTGCGACAGGCGCCGCAACATGGACCGAAGCGCGCGGCGTCTGAGGGCACACCGCGTAGGGCAGCGTCACCGACCTGCGCGATTCAGAGGCAGACATCCGCGCTCACCTCCTCCACCCCAAAGCCGGGACTCCAACGATTCCGCCGCGAGACCACGTCGGAGCACCGACCAGCAGACGGCCCCGCCTTGCGGATCGGGGACAGAAGATCGGGCGGAGCCATGACTGCTTAGTCGGAAGCGGAGGAGAACCGATCCTCCCTCGTTGCCGAGGGCCAACCGGTCTTCGCTCACACGCCGAGCGATCACAGTTGTTGGTCGCCCGCCGAGTCACACGTTGAGCGAGTAGCCCAGATCGCTGTCCGCGGCGGCGGTCCCATGGCCGATACAGACATTTTGTGGGTCGAGCTCGCGGAGCAACACCCGGTAGTCACCCGGTGCGATCCCTACGACGGCCACAGCCTCGGCCAGGCGCCCAAACAGGGCGCGCTTCGTTTCTCTCGATCGCCCGGCGAGCAGCTCGATCTCGATCAGCACGAAGGCTCCACGCACGCTCGGCGGGGGAGAAAACGCGGCCGCACCGCGAATGACGACCCGAAGGCACGGGGACTCGGGGTGAGCCAGCGCCGCTTGAACGCTATCCATGACTGCGGCACGAAGCTGCGCGAGCTCTGCTTCGGGCCTGACATGGTCGAGTGTGATGGTCACGTAGGGCACGGGGACTCACTGTGGAATGCGCCGGGTGGGCGGAAAAAGCAGCCAGGTATTGAGGCCGTGGTTGTGCAGATGGAACACGACATCAGCGCCAGCGGGGATATCGCGGTCGGCCGTCCATGACGACGTCAACAAGCCGCCTAGGGACGGAATCTCCCGCCACTCGTCCCACACAACCTCGCCATCGATGGCCACCCCCACGTGTGCCTGGGCCGCTTCGGGCGCCTTCAGCTCGAAGTGCCACACTCGGAAGTCGACGTGGTCTCCACGCTTGACCTCGAACAACAACGGCTGGGTCAGCGCCAGGTAGTTGCATACCCCGGTCGTGACCTCCACGGCCTCGTCTCCGTTGACGAACTCCAGCGTCAGCGCCTCGGGCGGGCACTCGACGAACGCGGGTCGATCGTCGAACGGGTCTTGGCTTGGATTCGCCTCGTTCCAGAGGCTCGATTCGGCCAGCGCCACGGCGGATTCGCGATTCAAGGGACCCTCGCTCTCACACGAGGCGAGTAGCAGGAGCCATCCAAGGGCGATCGGTGGATGACGGATGAGCATCACGCCACCGGGCTCGACGCTGCTACGAGCGACCGTGTACGGACGGTGGGCACGGCGCTCAGATGGCGGTGTCGGCCTGCAAGTCCGTGACTGCGTCCCTCGGTCAACTCGTAGAGCCGGGCCCGTGCCCGACGCAAGCGACTCCGCAGTGCGGGCAGGCTAATCTCGAGGCTGCTCGCGAGCCGAGGCCCGGATGTCCCCTCGTAGGCGTACTCGACCAGCAGCTCGACATCCTGAGGCGGAAGGTCGTTCCAGACGCGAGCCAGGTCGTCGAACGCGATCCGAGCTTCACACTGCTGCGAAACACACGGGGTCGCTCGGTCCGGCACTTCGTCCTGCTCGAGGTCTTGCCAGCGCCTCGCTTTTGCAGATTGCTCTCGGCGCAGGTCGACCAGCACGTTTCGGGCGATCGTTCGGACGAAGGTATGAAACGATGCGTCGCCTCGGTAGCGCGCCCGGCTCCGCACCACGCCAAGGAGGACGCGTTGGACGAGTTCTTCTGGTTCCGCGACGCCCTTGCGGCGAAAGAACGCGGTCAGAGGCTTGACGTAGCGCCGGCAGAGGTTGTCGCCAGCGCAGACGTCGCCTTCGTTCCACAGATCGAGCAGTTCCACGTCGGTCAGGGCGCCTGGCCCCCGCTGGGAAAGAAAGCCTGCTGCTGAGGCTGCTCGGTTCGAATGAGTGATGGTCGTCATCTTGCGGTCTCCAGCTGTTCTCGGCGGTACGCGGTCCGGCACTCACTCCGCGGCTGCGGGCGAAGCGAAGTACCGAGGCTTCTCTCCCCAGTAGACAGACATGAACTCCAGCGCCTCATCCCCGTGGTTCGCCATCGTGTGACGCACGCTTCGAGGGATGCGAACAAAGTCACCTCGCTCGAGGACCTGGGTCTCGTCGCCGATGCTCAGCGTGCCAAGGCCCGAGAGGACGAAGAACACCTCGTCCTCATCGTGTTCATGAGGATCGGTTGCATCTCCGGGGTGGACCGTGGCAATCGCGGCTCCCCATGGAGTTCCGTCCGCGACCGTAGCCCACGGCATCAGGCGGCGGAGGTCACAGTTGTACTCACGAGTCGGGCTTGCATCTTTGGCGCGTTGAATTTGCATGGCGTTGTTCCTTCAAATCAGTTTTGGGGCACGCGCATCCATCCACGAACAGACACGCGACACGTCGGGCGCTTCGCGCACCGGCAGTCGGTCTCTGCGTAAACTTCGGCTCGTGTGGTTGGTATCTATGGCTTGTCGCAGCTCGACCCAAGACGTCCCAACGCGTTCATCAAAGCGCGAATGGTCTGAGGTGGGTCTCCGACGTGAATACGAATGACCCGAGAGCTGGGTTCGGGGAACACATCCCCGTGCACAACGTCTACCCCCCTCGCCGCCAGGAAGCCCCTGACGAATGCCGCGTCGTAGCGGTCGGGAAGCGTGAGCACTGCCGAATCGGCGGTAAAATCTGAGATCGAGAAGTCGCGGTGAGTGTCCACGAACTGCTCGAGGACGGCGCGATTCGCCCGAATGTTGGCGATGACGGCCGCGTCGGGGCGCAGGCCACCGTCGCGCGTCATCCAGTAGGAAGCTTTCGCGACCCCTTCGACGGTGAGGCAGGCGGGGAAGAAGGGCTGAAGCTGCCTTGCAAACTCCACGTTCGAAAACAACGCCACACCGACTCGGTCCTGAGACATCCCCTTGTAGTTGGAGAAGGAATGCAACACCACGAGGTTCTTCTCGGAGTAGTGGGCCAGGAGGTCTTGCGTAGACACTTCGGGCGCGATGTTGACGAGCGACCGATCGAGCATCACCCACGATTCATCGGGGGCCGCGTCGAGAACCCGGAGGAGATCCGCATCGGAAATGGCCACGCCCGTTGCATGGTTCGGGGAGGCCAGAACGACCAGCGGAGGCGCCAGAGAGACGATCGCATCCACGAACGTATCGACGTCGAATCGATGGTCGGCAGTCAGGGGCACGGCATGATGGGCCAGACCCTTGGAGAGCGCCGATGCGTAGTTGTGGGCCCGGGTCGGCGTCGACACGAGGAAGCCGCTGCTCGGTCGCTGAGCCTCGAGCTCTTCCAACCGGTGCCGCATTCGATCGTACTCAATGGGCTGTTCATCGAGTGCAGACGCAAGCTCAGCGCTTCTGCGGGCATCCCACGCGCGACTCGTGTCGTGTTGGATCACCGAAGCGGCGGTGAAGACGGCATCGATGGAGCCCTTGGAGCCGAAGGAGGGTTGGACCTGAACCGTCTCGATCTGCATGACCGATGCAAACTGGTTCCGAAGTCTCAGCGTGGCTTCTTGAAGCTGGGAGACGTTTCGACTTCCCGCGGACTCGAACGGCGGAGCCGCGCCGTGCTGCGTTGCTGCAGCGCTCGCGCGTCCCAGAGCGTCCGGCAAACCGACGTCCGCTTGTGCAGCTGTAGAGCTGGCTTTGTGTCCTGCCATGTCGTGTCGTTCCGGGTCTCACCCCTGAAGACACGGACCTACTTGGACCTTGCAGATTTTTTTTGTCGATTTCTTGCGTTGCCCGTCGATGGACATTGGGCGTCGCTTCTTCGGTGGTCAGCCTTCCACGTCCGTCACGCCACTCTCGAAGAGCCCCTGCAGGCTCAGATCGATGTGGCTGTCGAGCAGCGCGAGCAGCTCCTCGGCCCGGTCTTTATCCCCAAGCTCGGCGATCGCGTTTCCTTCCAGCGTGGCCCGAAGGTTGTCGCGAGCACGGGCGAGCCACCGCGACATGGTCGATTCGTGCACCTTGAAGGCGCGGGCGAGCGCCGCCGCCGGAAGGTTGTCGAGGTAGCGCATCCGGAGGATCGTGCGCTCTTGGCGGGTCAGCTTCCGAAACGACTGCCGAAGCAGATCTTGAAACTTGGAACGCCACGCTGCGTCTCGACGCCGGAACTGAACCGCGGGACTGATGAGGGCTTCGAGGCCTTCATCTGTCTCGTGTTTTCTCGAGTCGCGCTGGGCGTTGAGCACCATGCGAGCCGTGACGGTGCGGACCCAGGCCGAAAGCTGCCCGCGTCCGCGAAACTCCTGGATCCGAGCAGGTTTGGGAGGGTCTCCGACCAACATGCGAATGCGAGCCCGCTGCCGGTACTCGGTCCGCGCATCCGCATCGAGTGAATACCGGCGCAGGACGCGGTCGACCTCCGGCATGTAGATGGTCTCAAACGCGGTGACGGCGGCTGGATCACCATCTGCCAGGCCCGCGACGAGAAGGTGCTCCCCGGCATCAATGCGGTCGAGCGCCTCGACCCATCCAACGCCCGGCATCAGCTCGAACAGCCGCTGAAGGCGCAGGGCCCAGGTCTTTGGGGACGCCGTGATCCGCGGCATCGCAAGATGAGCGCGCTCCATGAATCGCTCAAGCCGGGGCGCAAACTCCGAGCTCAGCTGCACGCCATCTGCGTGGAGCGCGGCGACCACCAGTTTGGTTTCAGGCTTCATGGCAACCCGCCTCCGTTGACTCCGGACTCTGCAGTTCTCGGAGTCCCTGCAGACCCGAGGCGCGGCGGACCGCGAAGGGCTCTTCGGTGCTGGACAAGCACTGGGATGGCTCTGAGCAGGGCATGCGGCTCACGATTGGCGCCGACAGCGAAAGCGCCGAAAAACACGGCGTCCCGCAGGAGTTGTGGGCGGGCATTGGGGGCCGGTCGCAAAAAGCACGATACCGCGCTGTGTGCAGTTGTAGGTTTTCGTGCGAGAAATGCAAGCAATGCGAGTTGAATGTCCGGACGACGACGCGCTGGTCGCGTTTGCCGCGGGTCTCGCGTCTTGCTCAGAGCAGCTCACGATCGAGGAGCACCTCGATGTCTGTTCCATCTGCCGGGTGCTCGCCGCTGCCGCGTCTCGAGGAGAGGAAAAGCTCGTTGCATCCGAGGGCGGCGGCTTGAGATCGGGTCACAGCATTGGTCGGTATCGCATCGAGGAACTCATCGGCGCCGGAGCCATGGGTACGGTCTATCGAGCGTGGGATCCCACGCTTGACCGATACGTTGCCGTGAAGGTCGTCCACGCCCGATGGTCCCGTCATCCGGCGGCTCGCCAACGACTCGCACGTGAAGCACAAGCGCTCGCAAAACTCTCGCATCGAAACGTGCTTCCCGTCTTTGATGTCGGCGCTCACAAGCAAAGCCTGTTCATGGCCGTGGAGTGGGTCGACGGAAGCACCCTCGACGCATGGTGTGACGGGCGCGACAGAGACCAGATCATCGCGTGCTTTGTCGCCGCGGGTCGCGGACTCGCGGCAGCGCACGACAGTGGGTTCATCCATCGCGACTTCAAGCCGCAGAACGTCCTCATCGGTCAGGACGCTCGTCCCCTCGTCGCCGACTTCGGCCTCGTCGCCGGCATCGATGACAAGCTTGAAACCGGCGATAACATCGACGATGGCGGCGACGGCACCAACAATCGGCTGACGCGCAGCGGTTCTCTGGTTGGAACTCCGGGATTCATGGCACCGGAGCAGCTTCGTGGCGAGGTGGCTCAGCAGGCGAGCGATCAGTTCGCGTTCTGCGTCGCCCTCTTCGAGACCCTCTTCGACAGGGCGCCCTTCCACGGCGCGTCTCCTGCGGAGCTGCTCGTGTCCATCTCGGAGGGACCCAAGGCCCCGCCGGGTCGAAACAACCGCCGGCTCTTCGCGGTCCTCGCGAGAGGGCTCCAAGAGCATCCCTGCGACCGCTACCCCAGCATGCGACACCTGCTGTCGGCCCTGGAAGCCGCGTCCTCGAGACGGACTCCGTGGAGGTTTTTCGCCGGCGCCGCGACGCTCACGGGCCTGGCGGTCGCCGCCATGGTGGCTGGTGTTCCGACCCCCTGCGAGGGCTCCCTCCTGCGCGGACGCTCCCTCGAACAGGTGGTGCCGTTCGAGTTCAGCGAAGCCACGCGCGATGAGGTGGCGTCGATCTCCGAAGCTTGGGCGAACATCTACGAACCTGCGTGCCATCGAGCCAAGCGAGGCGACGCGGCGGCGATTCGGAGCCTCAACTGTCTCGAAGTCGAACGGATCGAGTTCGAGCAGGGCCTTGCGGAGCAAAGCGGGTCCGGCACCGGCCAACGAAGCCCGTTCTTTGTCAGGCTCGGGAACCCCTCGCTTTGTGCCGCCCCGCCGAAGGGGCACTACGAAGAGCCGCCCAACCTGGCGTTGCGGGCTCTGCTCAAGTTGGCTCGGGTGCAGATCGCAAAGGCGGTGCGTCTTCATGACCAAGGCAAGCTCGATGAAGCGCTCGAGGCACTGGACGCGGCGTGGCTGAAGAACGAGACCACCGCCGCGCCCCGAGCCCATGCCAGCGCACGGCTGGTGCGCGGAGCCATCGAAACCAGCAGCGGTGACTCGGATGCCGGTATCGCGACCCTCACCGAGGCCTATACCGAGGCCACGCAAGATGGTCGAGATGAGGAAGCCCTGCACTCGGCCTCGCTCCTCATGCGCGCCTACTTGCTCGAGAAGCAAGACACGGCGGCCGCACTGCAGTGGGACAAGCACGCTCGGGCTCTGCTTCCGCGCACGCGGTCCAAACGAGCCCGCTTCACCTACCATCGAGAGCGAGTTCGGATCCTGCTCTCGATCGGTGAACTCGAGCAAGCCCTCGACGAGGCCTACCGGGGGCGTGAGCTCCTTCGCGACAGTGACGAGGACAGCAGGCTCCTCGCGAGTTCGATCGACAATCTGCTCGCCCAGATCCACACGCTGCAGGGAAACGACGCCGAAGCTGCGCTCTACCAAGAGCGAATCCTCTCGACGCACCTGGAACTCTACGGGCCCGAGCATCCCAATGTCGCGACCGCCCAACTCGGGCTTGCCAAGGTTGCGCGCCGCCAGGGCCACGACCACGAAGCACAGACGCTGCTCGCGGAAGCACAGACGGTCCTCAGCGCGCTCTTGCCCCCCGGGCACTGGCAGCTGGGAGTTCTCTCCCGAGAACGCGCCAACTTGGCGAGTTCACGGGGCGACTTCGACCTCGCCGTGATGCACTACACGGCGCTCCTGGAGGTCCTCAATGGACAGCCCCACATCAACGACTCCCTGAGGAGAACCCTGCGCGGACTCAGCTGGACACTCGAGCGCATGGGGCACCACGGCCGCGCGCTCGAGCTGCGAGAACGCACCCTCGTTCACGTGGAAGCAATCGACGGACCCGAGTCACGCAACGTAGGCCAGAGCCTCAACAACATCGCATCGAGTCTGCTGCTGCTTGGTCGACTGGACGAAGCGGAGGCGACCTTCCGTCGTGCGATCGACGTCTTCAAAGCACGAGATGCGGGAGACCCTGCACTTGCTTTCCCGATGACTGGGTTGGGCGAAGTGATGGCGGCGACGGGCCGCGCGGAGGCTGCACGACCGTGGCTGGAGCGGGCACTCACGATCCAGCCTCACCACGACGTCGACTGGGCAATGACTGCCACCGTGCTCTCGAAGTTGCTGTGGGGTTCGCCAAATCCGCGAGATCAAGACCGGGCGCTCACGCTCGCCACCGAAGCGGAGGAGATCTTGGGCAGCGACAGGGCCTACGCACGCGAGCATGCCGACGTGGTCCGCTGGCTCGAGACCCTGTGACGGGGCCGCCCAGGCCGGTCTCGGCTTTACAGGGTGGCGAGCCAGTTCGACGTCTCTTCGTGATGGCGCCGGTGCCCAGGTGATTCGACAAAGAAAAGGTCGGCCTGGTGTGCGAGCGTGAGCGCCCGATCGGCGTCTTGCCTATTGCCCCGAGTCCAAAGGGCGCGTGCGAGAGCAACCGCGGCCAAGGCCCAGTCGCCCGTTTGCTCGTCCAAGCCGAGGAGCGCACGCTCGAGATACGGAATCGCTTCCTCAAACTCTCCGCGCGCCATCAACGTCTGGCCCAGTTCGCTGCGTACCCAGGCGGACATGGGTGAATCGGCTCCCTGAAGTCGGTCGAAGTCGACAAGTGCTCGACGAAATCCCGCCTCGGCTTCCGAGAGCCTCCCCAGGTGGCGTTGCTCGAGCGCGAGGTCGGCCCGGCTCCGCGCAACCTGATACGAGTCCGCCCCATCCAACTCCTCGCTCACCACGAGGATGCGCTGATCGACGGTGGCTGCCTCAAGGAAGTTCTGTGCCGCGGAGAGACTGGAGCTAAACTCACGAAGAATGGGTCGGAGCCGGACGTCCGTCGGGCCGTAGGCTCGCTGCGCGGAGGCAAGCACCTCTCGAGCGATCTCGACCGCGACCTCAGCGTTTCCGCGTTGAACCTCCAGGCGAGCTTGGAGGCGTCGGACCGAGTTGAAGCGTTGACTCTCCCGCCCGAAGACGTCTAGGACCAGCGCTTCCATCTGGTCGATGAGCGCCTCTGCGTCAGCGTAGTCGCCCTCTGCCAGCGCGACCTGGACGAGGCCGGTGAGCGGGACGACATTGTTCGGATAGTCTTGCCCTCTTTCACGAACGTTCCGCTCGAGGACGAGTTCGTAGTACAGTCTTGCGGTTCGATAGTCGTGCTGATGGAGGCCAACGACCGCGATCTTGGACTGCAGGACCGGAACCAGGGGGCTATCGTGATGCAGCTCTCTCGCGAGACGAATGCCTCGCTCCGCCTCTACGCGAGCAGCGTCGAACTCGCGCTCTTCGATCAGCAGGTTGACGCTCACAGCCAGGTGCCGGAGCTGCGCGTTCTTGGAGACTGATTTTCCGATGAGAGAGCGGGCTTGTTCGTCCCAGCGCTCGGCTTCCGCGCGGTTGTACCGTGGCTCGGTGTACACAAAGAGAAGTGCTGTCGCGGCCCGCAGCGCGAGCGTGTCGAGAACGAGTCGCGTCGCGTCGTCGAAGCCCGCCTCGTACGACGTCACGGCGCCGTCGAGGTCGCCCTGAGCGTGCCGCAAGTGACCTTGCAGGATCAGGGCGCGAGTCCGGACCGAAGGACTTGGGTGGGCCCGGAAGCGGGGCCAGACGAGCTCGAAAGCATCTGCGGCTTCGTGGACCTTTCCCGCGCTGTAGAGGTTGTAGACCCCGCTCATCTCACGTCGAGCAGCCTCGATTTGGGTTTTCACCAGAGGCAACCATGCATCCGGTTCAAGGCCTTCCGGCGAGGTGTGGCAGCGGTTTGGTGCTGCCGGAAGGCCTTGGAAGAACTCGTTCGCGAGCGATACGGACAGAGCATCTTCAAACTCAATCCGCACGACCTCCAAGCAGTGGAGGGTGCGCGACGCCCCCGGGTCGCCGAGTTCCGCCCGGTTGCACGCGGCTTGATAGCCATCGGCCCAACTCTTCGCGAACCTCGAGACATCTTCGGCCGGGAGCGGCTCCGAAAAATCCTCGAAGACCGGTGTCTCGAGCAGGGCGCTCTGGGGCCCATCGCAACGATCTGGGGATGCAGCCCACGCCCCCGCTCCGACAAGAAGCGCCATCGCTCCGGCGGCGAGACTCACAGGCCACCGACTCCGACGCCGCATCGCCAACTCGATGGCCTCGAGCAAGTGTTTCATGCTCGCGTGGCGGTCGGTTGGACGTGCCTCCAGCCCCTTCGCGAGCACGGCGAAGAGTGGCTGGTTCTCGGAGTCTTTGGGGTCCCGGGGTCCGCGAGAGATCGCATGCAACGCCGCAGACGGAGAGTCGAACGAGAACGGCGGGACACCGAACACGGCTCCGTACAAAGCGACGCAGAACGCGAACTGATCGCTCGCCTTGACGGCTCCCTCTCCGCGCAGCTGCTCGGGCGCCATGAACTTGGGGGTGCCGATCAGCGAACCGTCGCGCGTCAGCACGTCCGCCGCATCGGAGTCGTCGCTTTCCGCCATGCGATCGAGTCTCTCGTCGACCGCCGCGACGAGCCCGAAGTCTGCGACACGAGGTCGACCGTCGCGGCCGATCAGTACGTTGGTGGGCTTGAAGTCACGATGGATCAGATCGGCGTCATGGGCCGCGGCGAGCCCACGACCGGCCGCCAGGTAGCAACGGACGATCTCCTCGTG
>CAYGTG010000078.1:13724-14766 GCA_964352485.1 uncultured Nannocystaceae bacterium
CCTCGTGACTTCGGCCTTCACACCAAGCGTCGAGCGTGCCTCCATCGACCCACTCGATCGCGATGAACAGATCGGCTCCATGCACGCCGACGTCGTAGATCGGGAGCACGTTCTGGTGCGAAAGCCGGGCGAGGGCCTGCGCCTCTCGTGCAAGCCGTTCCCGAACCGACGGGTTTCTCGCCCATCGAGCATGGACGAACTTCACTGCAACGCTTCGGTCAAGCTCGGGGTCCCACGCCTTGTGCACGGTCCCCATGGCGCCTTCACCGATTCGCTTGCCGACTCGATAGCGTCCGACCACGCCACCGACCGTCGGGGGTGTTGATCCCGTTTCGAGCGTGCCCTCGCCGACGGCAGTGGCTGCGGCTGCGGCTGCGACGAGCCTTCGGCAAAGGGAGCAAACGTCCAGGTGCAACTCGACTTGCGCCTGCTCCGCGTCCGACGTGAGCCCCGCAGCGAAGGCGACCAACGCGTCCTCGCCCGGACAGTTCACCAAACTCTCCATCGTTCTACGTCGCCATGACCCTTAGATTACATCGGAACACAGGTAGTTTCTGTGCCTGGATTCACGGAAGTCGCTTCAGTGAACGGTCCCAGGTCGCGCCGCCCCTGGTTCACAGAGGCGTGATCAAGCCACGCGTTGCCTGGCCCGCCGATCTCATCTCGTCGTCGCCAAGACTCGTGGGGAGGAGTCGTCCCGACCCGTGTATGGGGCGACAACCCCGCCTCCCGCCCGGCGCCCCCGACGTGTTCCCTTGCTGCGGCCATCGTGCGACGACGCACGACTCGAAGCAGACCGTCCACCCGGTTTTCACACGTTTTCGGCTGGGGCGTTTCGGCTAGCATTTTCATTGAATGGGATCTTCATCGAACACGGATGTGAACGTTGACTTCGAGGTCGATCCGGCGTCGTACCGACACTGGAAAGTCTCGTACGACGGGGCCATCGCCCGCGTCGCGATGGATGTCGATCCGCACGGCGGGCTTCGAAGCGACTACGAGCTGAAGCTCAACTCGTACGACCTCGGTGTCGACGTAGAGC
>CAYGTG010000079.1:0-11476 GCA_964352485.1 uncultured Nannocystaceae bacterium
ACCTTCGAGGCGTCATACTTCCAAAGCACCGGGCGCTCCTGAACATCTTGGCGGAGCAAGCTCGCGGCTTCCCGAGCCGTACCGTCGGCCCGGACTTCGAGCGCGTCGCGACCGAGCCAGAAGAACGCCATCGGGGCGGAGAGGCAGGTGAAGAATGCGACCAGCACCGTCAATGGAGCCAGGCGGGCCCCGAGGTAGCGGCGCAGGGCAAGACGAACCTGTCCCGAGGCGTCATGCAGCGGCATCTCAGCCCTCCTCCTCGGGGGCGGGAGGGACTGCCCCTCGAACCCGAAGCAACGCCCGGCCCTGTGCAGAAACCGCGAAGTCGATGAACGTCTTGGCGCCGCCGACCGGCGCATCCACGGTGACGAACGCGAGCTCTTTGACGAACGGATAGCGACCCGACTCCACCTGGGTCCCCGTCGGCTCGACCCCTTCGACCGCGAGCGATCGAAAGCCCGCCAGCGACGGGTCCACACCGTTGCCATGCAGGCCGAGTGCGCCGGGGGTGTTGGCCAAGGCGACCTGCATCGCACCATCGTGGTAGAGCACGCGAACCGTGCCGAGGTCTCGGCTGTGCTCTGTGGCCTCGACAAACCCAGGAATGGCAGCGTCGACGACCCTGTGCGACGAGTCCCCGGCCTCCCGCAGCAGGACGACCACTTTGGCGCCGTTGCTCCATCGGTCTTCCGCGCCGCCGAACAACGCCTCCAGTCGCTCGATGCTGATCGAGGGATCCGGCACATCGAGACCGGCTGCGACCACGACCGGGATCCTCGCGAACGGCGTGTAGACGAGCCCCGCGCGACGCTCGTCCTCACGCAGTGGGCGCGAGACCAATGCGATGTCGATCGCCCCATCCCGAAGCGCCCGAAGGCCACCGCCGGACCCGATGCTCGCGTGAACTTCGGGCGCAACCTCAAGCAGAGGCATCGCGGCTCCGGCGAGCATTCTCGCCAGCGGGACACACGACCCGGAGCCAGCGATGTGAAGGTGCGCGCCGTCGGGGCGCTCGGGCGCCTCGGCTTGGATCTGGGTCGTCAAGAATGCGGGTCGGGAGTCCGCACCCACATCCCGCACGTCGAGGAGGGCCCAGCCGACAATGCCGGCCAGCACGGCGAGCGCACCCAGCCAGGGAAGCCAATGCCGGCGAGGACCTTCGCGCACCAGGAAACCGTACACCCTCAGAAGCCGATCTGCGTCTCGAGCATCAGGCTACGGCCGGGGCCATTGACGCTCGAGCCATGGGCGCGCCACGGCGCATCCCCGACGTTCTCGAACACCATCGCAAACAGAAGGTAGGGCTCGTAGCGATAGCCAGCGCGCAGATCGAAGACCGCGTAGCCGGGCGTTCCGCCGATGGGGATGCGCGTGTCGGCGACATCTTGGGGGGCAAGACGGTCCTGTAGGCGAGCCCACCGCAGACCCCCCGCGGCATACGCACCACTGCGGTGGCGCCACCCGATCTCAGCGGTTCCGTTGAGCGGCGGGACCCTGGACATCGGCACGCGCGAGGGCTCGCTCGAGTTCTCTCGCGCGAAGGGGTTCGGTCGGTCGCCGTAGGCATAGGACAGGGTTGTGCGAGCCCATATCCCCAGGGGTAGGTTCGCCAGCGCGGTGCCCTCCGCTCCCCACAACAGGGCGTTCCCCTCGAAGTTATCCAGCTGAAACCGGGTCTGGGAGGCTCCGCACTGGGGCGTCTGCTCCGGACAGTCCTCGACCTCCACGGAAACCCGTCCGATCAGATCGGCGATCCGGGTGCGATACACCCACGCACCGAACTCGAACACCCCGAGGTCGATTTCCATCCCGGTCTCGAGGGTCAGGGCCCGCTCGGGATCGAGGTCGGCGTTCTCGAACTGAAACCCCGGCCCGGTCTGCTGGCGGCTCGTGAGGTCGTCGAGGTTTGGGGCGCGAAAGCCTTGATCCGCATTGATCGAGAAGCTCATCCACGGCACGGGATCCACGGAGATGCCGGCCATCCCGACCGCGGACACCCATGACTGGTCCACCACCGCCGTTTCGCTCTCCACGTCTCCGGGCGAGCTCGCGTGGGCCACGGCGACCCGACCACCGGAGCGCAGGCGAATCGCATCGACAAACTCGACGTGTCCCTCGGCGAACGCTCCGGAGGTGGAGTACCGCGAGCTGTCGATGTATTGCCCGCGTGAGAACGTGGTGGAGATGTTGGTGTCGTCGAAGCGCAGCGACGCGTCGCTGGCCACCCAGTCCAGGTAGCTGTCGGCTCCATAGACCCCGTACAAACGCACCCACGGGGCGGGGTCGAAGTCCTTGGTTCGCAGCTTCACTCCGGTGCCGATCGTGTTGACGTCGTCGACCCCCAACAGCGTGGTGACCGACGGCGCGCCGCGATCGAAGACGCGGTCCTCGTGTTGCCGCTGAAAGCTCACCGTCACCCGCACGTCTTCGGCCGCGGCAGGACCCTTGGACGCCTGATACGCGCCGTAGACCAGGGTTCTGAACTGCTCCTCGTACCGAAGGCACTCGTCGCGCGGGGCGGTGGGCGGCGGGCATTTGTCGGTCCGGGGCGCGTCGAGCTGTCGGTAGTCGTAGTAGCCCAACGTGACGCGGTGCTTGGGGTTGGGCTCCCAGACCGCGCGCACGTCCCCGGTCAGTTCGCGAAACCCGGTGCCACGCTGGGTCTTTCCGTCGACCTCAAACGCCGGTGGCACGCGCTGCGGCTCCCCGGTCCCCGGAGCGATCACCGGACCTCCGCTGCGCAGCTGCCCAACATCGCGGTAGCCCACCCCCGCGAGCACGCCGAACCTGCCGGCGAAGCCGAGATCCACCTCACCGCGCCCGCCGTAGGAACCGTCGGCGGTCCCGGTGTGCAGGATGGCCTTGCCGTGCGCGACGGTCTTCTTGCCCTCTTCGCGCAGCGTGGGGTCGCGCGGGGTTGTGAGCAGCGCGCCGCCCAGCGCGTCGGCGCCATAACGGGTCGAGGCGGCCCCGCGCACGACCTCGAGCTGCTGGATGGTGCGGGAGTCGACCGTGAAGAAGTACTGGTTGGGACCCTGACGAAACGTGCTGTTGTTCATGCGCACGCCGTCGAAGAACATCACCGTCTGTTGACCGGTCAGCCCGCGAACGTAGGGCGAAGCTTGGCCGTGCGCGGTCTGCTGAATATAGACGCCCGCCTCGTAACGCAGCGCGTCGGGAGCGGACTGGACCAGACGCTCATCCAGATCGCGTCGCTCGACCACCGACCCCGCGCGGTCGTCGTCCTCCCGCTTGGCCCGGTACGACGGGACCAGCACTTCGCGCGAGACCTCGGCTTCGGCTTCGGCATCCGCCTCGGCATCCGTCTGGGCCGGGGGCGGCGGCGGCGGATCCTCGACCGGGGTTTCCAAGCTCGGCGGACTCGCGACCTCCCGGGGGCCCACAACCGCATCTGGACCCTCGTACGTCCGCTCGGGCGGCGTCACCGCGAGCGCCATCGCTGGAACCAAACTGAGCACGCCTGCGGGGACTATCCCCCCTGTCAAGGCGCTCGTCGTGCGGGGGAACCCTCGATCGCCGGCGATTGAGAGGACGCTCGTGGTATGGTCTCGCGGGGATGAAAACGCATCCCGCAATGCAGACGCTTCCCAGCGTCTTTCCATTTCGGGCTCCTGTCCGTGGTCAAATGATCACCAACGGGGGCAGCGGTACGTATTTCATTGGGGCCCACATCGGCGCGGGCTCGTATGGGGACGTCTACGAGTGCACCGACGAGTGGTCCAACGCGCTGGTCGCGAAGGTACTCAAGCCGGCGGGCACCTTCGAGGACGTGCAGCGCCAATGGGAAGCCGAGGTCGCCAACCTCGTCAACATGCGGCACCCCAACATCACGTACATGCACGACGCGTTCGTGCACGACAACTGCTTCTACATCATCGTCGAGAAGTGCCTCTACAGCCTCGACCGGGTCTTGCCCAAGATCGACGAGACCTGGGTTCCGCACATCGCTCGCGACGTGCTGCAGGCCCTCGCGTTCATCCATCGCTTTGGCTACGTCCACAAAGACGTCCACCCGGGCAACGTGTTCGTGAGCCTGACCAGCGACGTCATCAGCCGCAGCGAAGACGCGGGGCCATACCTGTCGTTCAAGCTCGGCGACCTGGGCATCACCCGGCTGGAAAACGACATCCGAACGACCGGGACCGTGCTCGCACCATGGATGCGCCCGCCCGAGGCGATCGATCCGGGACGCTTCGGCGCGATCGGGCGCCAAACCGACATTTATCACGCGGGCCTGCTGCTGCTCTCCGTCATGCACGGCGAGGTCTTGCTCTTCGAAGAGACCGACATCGTCGCGGGCGCGCCGCTGCGCATGGCCGACAGCCTCGACTCCCCCTACGGCCAGGCGATCGCCAGCGCCCTGCACCCCAAGGTGATGTACAGGACCCAGACATCGCTGGAGTTTTGGCGAGAGATTCAGGCGGCCTTGCAGTACTTGAGCCCCGGCGGTAACCCAACCCCGGCGCCGATGGATCTGGGGCCACCGCTCACCAATCCCAGTGGGCCGGGCAAGCCGACCAAGACCCGCTCGAGTTCTTGAATCATGCTGCTCGCCATCCCGCTGCTCGCCATCCCCGGCGAGGTCACGATGCCCATCGAGGAGCTGCGCCAAGCGGTCCCTGGACTGGCCGGCATTGTCGGGCTGCTGCTGTTCCCCACCGTCGGATCCTGGCTACGCCTGCTGCTGGAGTTCCTCGAGTGGACACGACCAGGACTGACGCGGCCCAAGCCCGTGTCGGGCTACAGCATCGTTCGGGCGATCGCGACGAGCATCGCGCTGACCTTCTTCGTCGCGACCTGGTTTCGCGCTGCGGGTCAGCTTCGCGATATTCAGGCGGAGGCGCCGGTGGTGGGGCCCAGCATTCAGGGGCTGTTGGTTGGGATTGTGTTTTGGGCGATCTACGCGGTGGCGATCTCGGCGTTGCGCCGGGATGTGGTTCGCTCGCGGAATGCTCGGCGCGTGGGCACGCCGCTGCGGTAGCAGCCCGTGGTCCGACATTCACCATCCGAACGGCCGGAACGAGCGCCCTCGATGCGTGCGATTTCGCGACAGGCATCAGATCACCCCTCTGGGAATGACAACCCCGCGCTGGGGCGTGATCCTGGCAACCTCGAAAGGGCCGACCGACCATGACGCACTTGCTTTCAATCCTCACCATCGCCTCGCAGCTCCTCTTCGCCCCCGCCGACGACGCGGAGAAGTTCGCGATGCACGAGCCGGTGGAGATCAAATACAAGTCGCCGGCGGGGCAGCGCGTCGTCGAGGGCCTGCCGGGAATTCTCGCGGAGAAGCTGGCGCCGCTGGACCGGCGGAGGCTGGGCTCGAAGGTGCTTTCCGAGTCCCGGGTTTCGATCGTCGAGGGGACGTTCGTCGGCGGTGGTACGCGACTGGTCGCGGTCAACGTCAACCTTCGGCTCAAGGATCCTGCGGACCCACAGCAATACATCTCGGGGATATTCACGGTCACCGACGATGGCGGGCTGGTGGCGGTGGTCGTCGCGCCTCGGATGCGCCCGGACAAGTTTGCGTTCGAAAAGGTGGGCGACACCGACGAAGACGGGAGCGACGATTTCGTCTACAACGCCACGAGCACCCAAGAGACGACGAGGCACCGCGTGACCTGGAACGGAGAGGATCCGGTCTCCACCACGCTGGTCGATACCGGGCCTGCGGACGGCGAGTCCTGAGCCGACTCAAGGCCGCTGCACGATCGCCCGCATGTCGGCCTCGCAGTCCTCACACCAGCCGCGCAGCTCGGATCCCTTGGGCCCCTGCCACGAGGGAGCGGCCGCGGCCTGCTTTGCGGTTACCAGGTCCCCCGCCGCCATCGCGGCCTGAGCCACGAGCACGTGGCACGTGTCGATCTCGCCCGGGGGCCGCTGCGTGTTCGTCCGCTTTTGCAAAGCGTCCTGCGCAAACGCGAGCGCCTCCTTCGGACGACCGACCCGCAACGCAGCCTTCGCCTGAAGCACGATCGACTCCAACACCAGCGGATGCGACTCGCCCAATGCGGCCTCGCGCAGCCGACGAATATCGGTGACCTGCGCGAGGATGCCCCCCGGATCCGCGCCCGCGGCCAGCTCGACGTCGGCCAGCAGGACCTGCGTGGCAACCGTCCGGTCGTGGGCCTCGCCAAACACCGTGGTGCGGATCTCGAGCGCCTCGCGTCCAGCCGCCTGCGCCGCGCCGTGGTTGCCCAACTCGGACTCCACCCGCGCCAGGTTGGCCAGCGTGACCGACAGCTCGTGGTGCGCACCCAAGGCAGCGCGCTGCAGACGGACCGTCTGGGTGTATCGCTCGCGCGCGGCCTCGAGGTTTCCGAGCTGATGCTCGAGGGAGGCCAGATTGCTGCGCACCGCCATCACCCGCATGTTGTCCTCGGGAACGTTGGCGAGCATGCCTTCGAGCGCCTCGGCCGTGAGCGAACGGGCATGCGCGTAGTCGCCTTGGGCGCGGGCGCTGTTGGCCAAAGACACCAGCGCCGTGGCGTAGCTCGAGTGCGCGCGCCCCACGGTGTTGGCAAGGATCTCTGCCGCCTGCTGGTACGTCGCCTCCGCCGTCTGCACATCGCCCTGGACCAGCGCGATGCTCCCGGGCAGCAGCAGCGCTTGGCCGACTGCGGGGTGCTGCGGACCGAGAATCTCCCGCAGGATCTCCATCGACGCCGCGCCGAGCCGTGACGCGTCGTCGAACTGCTGCTTGCGAAACAGCGCCTTTGCGGCCAGGCCCATCAGCTCCGCTTGCTCCAAGCGCGTCTCGTCGCCGAGTTCGGCGAGCACCCCCCGAGCGCTCTCCACCAGCGCGATGCCCTCATCGAAGTTGCCCTGCGCGATCTCGAGGCCGGCGCGAGCCGACTCCAAGCGGGTCCGAAGCCGCGGTGGGTTGCCCGCAGATGCGACGGAGATCTTCGCGGCGCGCACCAGGACCCCCGCGGCATCGAAGTCGGTCTTGGCCAGCGTCGCCTGAACCTCGACGAGCCCCACCGCCGCCTCCGCCGTTGCCAGCTGCCCGCGAGCCCCAGAGGCGTTCTCGAGCACCCGTTCGAAGGCCTCGGTCGAAGCCGCAGAATCACCTTCAGCCAACGCCACTCTTCCTTCGAGTGCCGCGACTTCCAGCCACAGAGGCTCCCCCGGCGGCAGTGCGGTGCGAAGCTGCGTCGCGCTCTCGCGCGCTTCGTCATAGCGAGCGGCAAGAAACGAAGCCCGCAGGTCGTCGACTTGGGTGCGGGTCTCCTGCCGCGACTGTGGCTCCGCGACCCGAGCCGCCGCGTCGGGGTCGCTGCAGTCGGCCAGCGGCGGCAACGCAGAGACCATCGCAAGCCCGTGCTCGACCACCCCCGCATCCGCGCCTCGAAGCAACCGCGACAGCGCACCGAGCTCTGCGCTGCGGCGCTGAAGGCACTGCGCGGCGACCTCATTGTGCTCCCGACAGGCCCGCTGCTCGAGCGACACCCACCGGACGGCAAAGGCGTTGGCCCGCGCCTCGACCCTCGACCACGCCCGCTGCGCGTAGGGCATCTGTGAGGCCACAAACGCATCGCGAACCGAGGCTCGAACCTCCTCGTCCCAGATGCCCGTCAATTGTTCGGGACGCGGCGGACAAGGCTCGTGCTCGGGGACCAGCGCCACCCCAACGCCGAGCGATGCCACCAGAGCGCCGACCGTGACCGGCACCCAGCGCCGACGAGGTGGCCGGACCGCGACCAGCAAGGCGTCCACCGAGGCAAAGCGCGCGGCCGCATCGATCGACAGCCCTCGCTCGAGCGCGGCTCGAATCCGTCTGGGCACGGCAATGCTCGGGGGAAGCGAGACCGGCTCGGGCACGAAGGTGGGGTCGAGCGCGATTCGCTGCAGCGTCTCGTCGTCGTACGGACGCTTCCCGGCCAGCGCCTCGAAGGTCGTCACACACCACGCGAACTGGTCGCAACGCGCATCCACAACCTGTCCCCGAAGCTGCTCCGGGGCCATGTAGGCCGGCGTGCCGGCCAGCTTCGTGGTTTGTCGTCCAGACCCGGCCATCGCCCAGCCGCCAGACTCGGCCGCATCGAACGACCGGGCCAGACCGAAGTCCGTCACGAAGACGTGCCCCTCGCCCGAGACCAGAACGTTCTCCGGCTTGAAGTCGCGATGCACGAGCCCGGCCGCATGGGCCGCCGCCAGCCCGCGCCCCGCGTCGCGAAGGACCGCCAGCACTTCGGCCGTGGTGCGAGGTTCGGCCTCGAGCCACGAACGCAGCGTGAAGCCCTCGACCAGCGCCATCGCAATAAACACCTGGTCCTCCAGCGTCCCCGCCTCGTACACGGTCAGCACATTCGGGTGCGACAGCTTCGCCATCGCGCGCGCCTCGTCCACCAGCCGCGCCGCGCCATCGGCCGCAGCCGTCGCGTCGGCGCGCACCACCTTGAGCGCCAAGCGCCGCTGCAGCTGCGGGTCGTACGCCGCGTAGACAATGCCCATGCCCCCGGAGCCCAGACGCTCCCGAACCTCGAACCGGCCGACCATCGTGGGCTTGGGCGTTCCGCCAAACACGCCCGCGCGGATCTTCGAGCGGGCCCGGCGGACTTCGAGCTGATTCGCCGCGAGTCGCACGTCTCGCATGCCGCCCAAAGACTCGGGACTCACCACCGCCGCACCTGCCGACGTCTGATATCTTCCCGGCCTTGTCCGCCGTCGACCTGGAGCTGCTGCATCAGTGGCGCGACGGAGACGAGTCCGCCGGACAAACGCTGTTCGAGCGTCACTTCGACGCGGTCTACGGCTTCTTCTGCAACAAGGTCGGCCCCGACGCGGTCGATGACCTGGTCCAGGAGACCTTTCTCGGGATCGTCCGGTCGCGAGACCGATTTCGAGAAGAGGCCACGTTTCGCACGTACCTCTTCGCGATCGCGCACCGCCAAATGATGAAGTACCGGGAACGCTGGTACAAGGCGCGTGAGCGGGGCGCGAACTTCGACCTCGATCGCGTGCAGGCGCTCGATGGCTCGCCCTCCCAGCTGGTGATCAGCCACTCCGAGCAGGCGCTGTTGGTGCGAGCCCTGCGACATCTCGAGCTCGACCTTCAGATCGTGCTCGAGCTCTTCTACTGGCAAGACCTGCGCAGCCTGGACATCTCCGAGATCCTCGACCTTCCGCATGGGACGGTGCGCAGCCGAATTCGCCGCGCGCGCGAGCAACTGGCCGAGCGCATCGAGACCCTCACCGACGACCCGGCTCTGTGTGCATCGACCGTGGGGAACATCGAGGACTGGCTGCGGTCCCTGCAGGGTCGCCGCGCCGAGTCTTGAGCGGCCACCCGGGGTCTCCACGGCGAGGGTAGTTCGCGGCGCGTCCATCGTGATCACGAGCGCCCGATTTTTTCTTCAGGCGTGAGCGTGGAACTGCGGGGCTCCGGGCAGCGACGAGGGTCATCGCCTTGGCCGTCAGATGTTGCGGGTCCTCACCAAAGTTTCACACCCACATTTTTTCTTAAACCCAGACGGGTCGCCCCGCACTTCAGCCCTGACGCACTCGCGTCCGGCCGGCGACAGTGCCCGAAGTCGCTGCACGAGATGAACCGAAGCTGAATTGCTGGGTCTTCCCTCGTAGGGTCGCTGTCGAGGGGCGCGTGCGAACGAGTACACAATGACGACAACAACAACGAAACGTACCCGCACCCGCATCAGGCGTATTGCGACCGTCGCCATCGTCGCAATCGCCGTCCCCGCGACCGCATCGATTGCAATCAGCCCAACAGCCCGCGCTTCCTCCGATGAGATGCCCATCGCAATCACGCCGAACGTGCAAAAGATCGCCTGCTCGGCCTGGACCAACGTCGGCAGTGCCTGGACAAACCCCTACGTCATCCACGGCCATACGGTCACCGGCGCAGGAGTCTTGGTCTCTTCGCCAAAAGTGTACTGCGGTGCCGTCGAATGGAAGGTCTTTTCGATGACGAAGGTCTGCGGGTTTTGGGGATGCAACTGGCATCAGAAAGGCCTGCCTTCGGGCGGCAGGCCCGATAGCGCTGAGTACTGGCGCTGGACCTCGCAGCCATGCCGGTCGGGCACGCACAGCTACCAGCAGATCGGCGCTTGGACGTACACGAACGGCTGGGGCTATCCGGAAACGTCTTGGATGGGCAGCAACGTGAGGAAGTTGACATGTTAAACGACTCGGACCTCTTCCTGCGCCTCGCACTCGCAACCTCCCTGCTCGCACTGTCCGCCTGCTACAGCGGCGTCTCGGACGACGGCTTCGCAGCGGCTTCAGAGTCCGAAGAACGAGTGGCCTTGCTCAATCCTCTGGACGAGGCGCTCGGCCTCGACACCGCGGACACGCTGCCTAAGTTCGTCGCGGGCCAGCGCGCCCTGCACATCGCCGTCATGCCCGAAGAGCAGCGCCCCAAGGAGATCGCGGATGCGTTCGTTTCCGTTGCTCCCGAGACAGTGGAAACGTGGAAAGTGCTGGAGGACGACATCGATCGCGCCGTCGAAGACTTCTGGCTGGACGTGGCGCAGTCTCCGGAGTTCGACACGTTCCGATCTCAGTGGCTGGAGTGCGTCGATGAAGACTTTGCGTCCCAGGCAGACGTGTTCGAGGCGATTCAAGGCCTGCACGAAGGTGGAGATCACGACGAAGCCATCGCGCTGGAAGCCAAAGCCGAGGCCTGTACGAGCTCCCTGGCCGAGAGCTTCAACGCTGCCGCGCGACCCGTCTACCAGGCCTGGGCGGACGCGAATGCACCGCTGATCCATGATTATCGAAGCACGGTCATGAGCGCGGCGACCGACTTCGCCGCACCGAGCTCCGAGTAGGAGCACTCAGCGCACCGCGCGCACGAACCGGACGCGCGGCTGCAGGGTTCTCGATCTGGGAGTTGCAACGTTTCGATCTGGGTAGTTCGGCCGGTCCGCCTTGGCGACTCCATGCGGGAACCACAGGCGTGGGCCCGGTGGTCCCGGGCTTGCAGTGTGCGTCGCCGGTCGAACCGATGCACCGCTTGCCCAGCCTCGCCACCTTTCTTGTTCTGTTCGGATCCGCGTGCGTGGCCGAGGAACCCGATGCCACGGGCATGGAGACTGCCGGGTGCATCGAGGGCGGCTGCCTGGGCGACTTGGTGTGCTTGTCGGACCTATGCGTCAGCCCCGAGGACTCCGAAGGGACTGGAGGTGGCGAATCCGCCGCGTCGGCCAACACCACCGACCCCGGATCGACCGCCGGGAGCACCAGCGGTGGTTCCTCGAACCCCTCGACGACGGGCCCCGCGAGCAGCGCGTCCAACACGAGTCCACCCGACGACTCTGGCGGCGAAACCGACGATACGGGCGTGAGCACCACGACGGGGCTGCCGCCCACTGCGTGTGCCGATGTCGATGTGTTGTTCGTCGTCGACAACAGCGGGTCGATGGTCGAGGAACAGGGCCGACTCGCGGCCGCCGCCCCTGCATTCATGGACGAGTTGCTCGCGATCACAGGC